>JAFDAW010000063.1 GCA_019313605.1 Deltaproteobacteria bacterium | reverse complement strand
TGTCGACAACGGGCCCGAAGCCCTGCCGCAATCGAAGAACAGCTGGCTCTACGGTCGCGCTGGGTTGGCGGCGGCACTGGCGGCACTGCGCGCGGATGGGTGGTTGGCGGTCTGGTCGGCGGGCCCAGATGCAGCCTTCTCCGAGCGCTTGCGCGCGGTTGGATTCGAAGTCGAGGAAGTCGAAGTGCGCGCGCGCGGCTACACGCGTGGCACACGCCACACGATCTGGTTCGCGCGCCGGATCAGCTGACGACGCGGTCCATCAGCAGGGTTGCGATCCCCAGGAACGAGAAGAACGCGAACGCGTCGGTAAACGTGGTGACGATGACACCCGCACCGAGAGCGGGGTCTTGTTTGAGGGCCTTGAGGGCGAGCGGCACGGCCGCACCCATGAGACCGGCAACGGAGAGCGTGAGGATCATCGCGCTGAAGAGCGCGACGCCGATGATCGGATCTGCGTGCCACAAGTAGGCGATGCCCGCGCTGCAGATTCCCATCGCGATTCCCAGCACGAGTCCGACGGCCAGCTCCTTCATCACGGCGCGAAATGCGCTGGAAAACTCGATCTCGCCGAGCGCGATGGCCCGGGTGATGACGGTCAGCGACTGGGTGCCGCCGTTGCCGCCCATGCCCGCGACGACGGGCATGAAGATCGCGAGCGCGACGACCTGCTCGATCGTGCGCTCGAACAGGCCCACGACCCAGGCCGCTGCGAAACAGGTGGCGAGGTTGAGAAACATCCACGGAAGGCGCTTGCGGATCGACTCGTGGGCTGGAACGAAGACGCGGTCTGCCTCGGTGAGACCCGCGAGGTGATACATGTCCTCGGTGGCTTCTTCGGTGATGACGTCGATCACGTCGTCGACGGTGATGAGGCCGAGCATCCTGCCGTCGACGTCCGTGACGGGAACGGCGAGCAGGTCGAAACGCGCGACGAGGTTTGCGACCTCTTCCTGGTCGTCGTCCGCGCTCACGCTCACCGGATCCGGAATCATGATTTCCGAGATCAATCGATCCGGAGGCGATGCCACCAGGCGGCGGAGTGGAACGACTCCGACCAGCGTTGTCTGCTCGTCGATGACGTAGAGATAGAGAACGGCTTCGCTCCCGTCGCCGACCTCGCGCAGCGAGTCGATCGCCTCTTGTGCGCGCATCTTCTGGTCGAGCGCGATGAAGCTCGTGGTCATCACCCGGCCGGCGCTGGACTCGGAGTAGAGCTCTGCTTTGCGGAGTTCTTCGCGCTTGTCCTCCGGGAGTCGCTCGATCACGCTGTCCCGGCGGTCCTCGGGGATGAATTCGACGAATTCGAGGAGATCGTCGATTTCGAGGCGTCCGATCACGGCCGCCAGGCGCTGGTCGGCCAAGGCGTCGTAGACGAGAGGGAGCATTTCGTTTGGTAGCTCCCGAAGCGCCAAGGCCGCGCGGCGTTGGCGAAACAGCAATTCGATCACCGCACGAATTTCATCCGGGGTCAATTCAGGCAGCAGCAACGCGACATCGCTGGGCGCCATGCGGCCCAATAGGCGCTCTGCACGCCCGGTCACGCCACTGGCGAGCAGGCGTCGCAGAATACGGCTGGTGACTTGAGGTGTCGCCATCTGTCCAGACCCCGATTCCTGCCGGAACCGTCCTGGGATCGGGTTCAGGCGATGGCTGCCTCTCGCTGAACGCGAGAGTGCGGTTCTGGCCGCGGTTTGCTCGAGATTTCTACGTAGTTCATCACGTTCCGAGAATTCTTACCCTAGAATCGGACTTCTCGCTATCACACTTGAATCCGACGTAGGTGGGTGGAATTAGCGCCGGTCGTGTGTTTTTGAGCGCTGGTCTAACCTCACGCGATCAAGATCTCTCAGTTTCTTCCCGATGGACACCGGGGGGCTTCGAACCTCCTGAACCGATAGCCACGCCCCCGCCCATCCTGAGGTTTTTTTCGTGCTCCGACTTCGGAAAGTCGCCGACGCGATCGTCGCAACACAGACCATCGTCGCCGCGATGTTCGCCATTACCTGTCTGGGAGTGGACGGCGCTAGCGCGGATACCGAGCTGTCGCGTTTTCGCGCGGTCGATGAGCCACTCGTGAGCGAACGCGTGATCGAGCAGGGTGAGTGGGCTTCTGAGCTCGCTTTCGCGCTCGGGATTTCGGGTGCGCTTCCGGACGATCACAGCGCCGAGGATGTCTTCGGGCTGCTTTGTGCTGAACGCGCGGAGCGGGATATGGAAAGCGGCGGCCGCCGAACTCCCGTCGGCGCGCCGTTTCGTGTGGCGATCGACTCGCCAGTCGCTCGCGGCCTCGGCGAGCCGGTTCGCATCGTCGCCAATCTTCCCTCCACCGCGCTCTACGCGCTGACGGTGACCGGCGTGGGCCCGCAGCGCTGGGCGGTCGATCAGCACACGATCGGGCACCTCGACCCGACCGCTCTGGGCGTCGCCCAGGCGGCGAAGATCATCCCGTTGCAACAGGGGCCCCACGAGCTGACTGCTTATCTCAGTCACAACGCCCGCGTCGATCGGATCGAACTCGCCGCTTATCGACCCTTCTGTGTGACTCCCGCGGACGGCTGGCGCGATCAACGGCTGCTCACATTCGCTTCGAGCGCACGCACGCTGGTTGCCGCACTGGGGCTCGAGAGGCGGTTGCCGATCGACGGTGAGCCGATTGCGATCGAGGGAGAAGACTACGAATCGGTCTCGGCGTACGGCGGCTCCACCAATCGCGAACTCGCCGACCCCGCTTCGGGCGGCGCCTGGGCGATCGCCGCCAGCCGGCCCGCTGAATTTACCTATCGGACGCAGATCGAGCAGCCGGGTGTTTACAGCCTGATTGCAAGAATCCACGGTGGTGGCGACGAGATCTGGTCGATCGACGGGGGCTACCGCGTCACGGTCGAACCCGAAGAAGAGGCGGAGACCTTCACAAGCACGCACGTGGTAACCCTCCACCTCTCCGGCGGTGAGCACGTGATCCGCGCTCTGCTCCCCAAGGGCACCGGCATCGATACGTTGCACCTGGTGCGGCGGCGCGCGCGAGACGTCGATTACATCGCGCTGCTAGAGGCCGAGGGCTTCCGGAGCGGCGTGCCGAAACAACCCGTCACCGAGACCGAGGCGTATCGAAGCCTCTCTCGCCCGCTGTTTGCAGAGATTTCGAGCCACTTCCTCTCGCGCCTGGCCACCAATTTCCAACGGGCTCCGTGGTGGGTCCGACGCGATGAGGAGCGGGCCATCGCTCCGACCATGAAGCTGCAGGACGACCAATGATGCCGCGCAACCTCACCATCATCGCTGTGGGCGCGCTGCTGACCTGGGCGTCCGTAGCGACCGCGGAAGACCAGGAGAGTCCCTTCACCATCCATCCCTCCATGTTGATTACGATGGTGGGAGACGACGAACCCTACCTCGAGGAGCGAAACGACGGGGCATTCGGAATCTGGCTCGCCCCGAACCTCGAACTCGGCTATCGGGCCGATTTCTTCGAGCTGCAGGCGGATCTGGGCGCGGATTTGCGGCGCTACGTCGACGAGAGTGATCTCTCCGAGGAATTCTATCGGGCCATCCTGAACGGGGAGATCGGCATTCTTCCCGGCCTCACCCTGCGCGTTTCAAACGCCTACAGCCCCCAAGCCGAGCGTGTCGCGTCGCCCGCGGACGCCACCCGCAATCTTCAGCAGACCAATCAGGCCGACGCAGAGTTTCGCTACTGGAAGGAGCTACCGGGTCGCCGCGAGCTGCTGATGACCTTTCGGGGCTCCTACTTCATTGGCGAAGACTTCAACGCGCTTCTCTTCACGGATGGCCCCGGCGTCATATCGCATCTCGATTTCGAACCGGACCACTGGGAGGGGGCGACCAAGCTCGAACTGCAGACACCGTTCGGCGAACGCAATTCTCTCTACGCCCGCAGTGAGTTTGAATACCGCACCTATTCGGAATTCCAAGTTCCCGACCGGGGAGAATTCACAATTCTGGCGGGGATGAGGACGCGCCACTTCCGCAATGTCGAGATCGATGTCGCGGTGGGCTACGGGATGGTCGCCTTCGAGTCCAGCGACGATTTGCATCGCTTCGTCGGCGAAGGGAGTTTGCGCTGGCGGTTGCCGGAGGGCTGGACGTGGCGCGTGTCCGCCGCCAATCGCTTCGTCTCGGATCTTGCCGGGAATGTCTTCGTCGAGACTACGGGTCGGATGGGGATCGAGAAGCACTTCGGCGAGCTGATCTCCGCTTCGGTGGCGGCCTTCGTTTCTCACCTCGAAAACGAAGCTTGGAACAACGTTCCGAAGAATCTGTTTGGGGGTGCCGAGTTTCGGATTCAGAGCCGAGTCGGGCGACACACGATGGTCGCAGTCACCTATCGCTACTGGGAGAACGCGGGTGATTTCCCGATGGACGACTTCAGCCAGAACCGCGTCGCGCTCGAGATCTTCTACCGGCGCTAATCGATCCAGACCCGCAATCCAATGCTGTCTGGCGAATCCGTAGGATTCGCCAGACAGCCAATTCGCCACTGACGTCCGGAGCTTACCTAGAAGCTCCCTGTGGCTGGATGCCCCCATTGTTCGAGTCGGCAGGTAGCCGCGAAATTTCGCGTTTTTACGTCGTTTTCCCGCGAACGGAAGCGTACACTGGCCGCAGCGCGAATGTGCGGCAGACGGGCCGCAGCATTCGCCGCAAAGGCTTCGTGATCGGTCGTAAACGCGGTTGTGGGAGGGCCAAGTGAAGCAGCTCATCACGTCCATCGTTCAAGCTCTAGTCGACAAGCCCGATCAAGTTCAAATCAAAGAGGTCATCGGAGAGCACGCGCATGTGCTCGAACTCAGTGTTGCGAAGGAAGATCTCGGTAAGGTCATCGGCAAAGGCGGGGCGCACGCCTCGGCGATTCGAACGCTGATGGCAGCGACGAGTGGTAAAGAGAAGAAGCGTTACATCCTGGAGATCATCGAGTACTAGGCCCGCGTTGTCCCGCATTTGAACGTCCGGCCATTCGATGGGATCGTGCAGTTTCGACGGATTCTGCTCGCGACACGCGGGCGCGCGCAGCTGTCTAATCACAGCCGCCCGACCGACCGACACGAACGGCAGCATTCCCGGCTGCGCCGATACCGACTCAATCTCACGAGTTCCGCTTTCGTAACTTCAGTTACAACTTCGTACTTGTGACGTAGGGCACAGCCTACATGGGTATTTTGCAACTCCTCTCTCGATCCTTCCATCTCAATGACTTGGGCGATCTTTTGCCTACGGTGAGTTTCGGCACGCGTCTTGCCTTAGAGAGCCCGACGCCGATCGGACGCAACGATCGGGGGGAGGACACGCATGGACACTAGCTTCTCAGCCGACGAGCACTTTCGCCGCGGACGAGCCGCACTGGATTGCAATAATCACTCGATCGCGTTCGAACATTTTCGCGCGGCTCAGAGGGTCGACCCGAACAGCCCGCGGTATCGTTCCTATTACGGACTGTGTCTGGGAATCGCGAAGCGCCGCTTTGACCAGGCGTTGGAACTCTGTCGAGCTGCCGCGAGAGAGGAGTTCTACAATCCCGAGCTCTATCGAAATCTCGCGCAGGTGCACCTTGCGTTTGGCTTCAAGGCCGAGGGGATCCGCTACCTGCGACGGGGATTGATGATCGATCCGGCCAACCAGCCCATTCTCGACGATCTCAAGGAGCTCGGCGTAAGGCGACGGCCTCCGCTTGGTTTTCTGCCGCGCCGACACCTGATCAACCGATGGCTCGGAATGTTCCGCGGTCACGCGGAACCCGACGCGCAAGAGCGCTGTGAGGCGTGACGAGGGTCGGACAGCATCCAGGAGCGCGGCCCCAGAATGGGGTCGCGTGACGCCGCAAGCGAAGCCAACGGCTTCGCGATCGATCTGAAAGCGGCGATGCACCGTGCAGGGCGGCCGTTCTGCGGCTTTCGGTGGGTTGTGAGTTGACTTCGTGCGGACGAACGAGTATCCGTCTTCGCCCAGACATGAGGTTGATCCGTGGGTAGTGTGATCAAAAAGCGGCGCAAGAAGATGCGCAAGCACAAGAAGCGGAAATTGCTCAAGCGCGCACGTCACAAGCGCAAGCGCTAATTCTCCTTCCCAATTTCAAAAAATCTCTTTGACTTCGCGCAGTTTGCGTGCTGTCGACGCTCGCTCGCGCAGAGTTCGAGCGTTTTATCGCTGTGTCGGTGCTCATCGAAAGGGTTGAGTCATCGATTCTGCGTTCAGTCGAGTTGCGCATTCGGGTCTCGAGTTCGACGTGTTTTCGTCCAAGCACTCGCAGCATGGTGCTCCATCACTTTGTTTTTTTTAGGTTTACCTATTGACGGGTGACAAAACCGGTTGTTAGCGTGAGCTGCAAGAGTGGCTCTAGTGCCGCGGAATGTGTGAGGAACGAAGGTAAATTGCCTTCAAGTCGCACATTGTGGCCTCCGATAGGAGGCGGGAGCAACACGGTCGCGCAAGTTGATGCGACATGTGGGCGATTTGTAGTTCGCTCATAACGAGCAAGATCGCTGCGCTCGAGTCCACGAACAGGGGGGTTACCCAAGTATGGCAGCTCGAAAAAAGAAGGCCACTCGCAAGAAGGCCACTCGCAAGAAGGCCACGCGCAAGAAGGCCACTCGTAAGAAGGCCACACGTAAGAAGGCCACTCGTAAGAAGGCCACACGTAAGAAGGCCACACGTAAGAAGGCCACACGCAAGAAGGCCACACGCAAGAAGGCCACACGCAAGAAGAAGGCTACTCGCAAGAAGAAGGCTACTCGTAAGAAGAAGGCCACTCGCAAGAAGGCCACTCGCAAGAAGGCGACTCGCAAGAAGGCCCGCCGAAAGACTCGCCGCAAGTAGGCGAGCCGATTTCGACGGTTCGGCCTTCCTCGCGGAGGTCGCAGGACCCCGGCCGGCACTTTGTCGGCCGGGGTTTCCTTCGTCTGGGCCTTGGTCTAGGCTCAGACCTCTCCGACGCCCCATCCCACCCATCGAGAGGCTCCAATGGCACGCATCACGATCGAAGACTGCATCAATCGGGTTCCGAACCGCTTCAACCTCGTTCAGATGGCTGCCATCCGCACCAAGCAGCTCAAGCGTGGCGCCAAGCCGCTCGTGGACGCCGAGGAGAACAAAGAGGTGGTGGTGGCCCTGCGAGAGATCGCAGCGGGCTACATCAAGCCCAATTATCCGGAAGAGAAGCCGCCGGAGGAATAGCGCCCGGCTACAGCGGCCGGCCTGGCCGCGGAGTGGTTCAGCCTACGATTTGAACGGGAAGCTGGAAGGTGACCGAGGTGCCTCGGCCCGCATCACTTTTCACGGCTACATCACCGTCCATCAACACCACCAGGTCGCGTACCAATGCCAGTCCGAGTCCGGCTCCCGCATAGGCGCGAGACGACAACTCGTCCACCTGGAAGAATTCATCGAAGATATGGGGCTGGTCGTCCGGGCAAATGCCGATTCCCGTGTCGCGAATTTCGCATTTGAGCTGGTCGTCTTCGAGGTTCGCGGTGATGGTGATCTGCCCGCGGGCCGTGAACTTGACCGCGTTTTCGAGCAGCAGGAAGAGGATCTGATTCACCTTGGCGAGGTCCGTTCGAATTTTCGGGAAGGGCTCGCTGAATCGCTGCTCGACGGTGACCGGCTTTTCCGAGATGCGATCCTGGACGCTGAAGATCGCCTCGTCGACGAGCTCCCTGAAGTTGACTTCCTGAATTTCCACGGGCAGCTCGCGCTGCTTGATCTTCCAGAGATCCAGGATGTTCTGGAGCGTTCTCAAGAACTCGGTCCCGTCGTCCAGCGCGGCCCGCAGGTTCACCTTGGAGCTGTCTGAGAGCGTTTCGTTCTCGCCCGTCAGGACCGAGATGATCGATTCGATGATGCTGTTGAGCGGCGTTCGGAGTTCCCGCGACATCTTTTCGATGAAGTCGTTCTTGAGCTTCTCGATCTTCCCGAGCTTCTCGTTGTTTCGCAGAAGCTCGATGTCCTGGGCAAACAGCGCTTCAGAGAGCTCGAGCACCTCATGGCTGTTATCGGAAGAGTCATCGGTGTCGCGCAGCCCTCCCAGTTCCTTTTTCGCCGACTCGAGTTCTTCGCAGACGCGTGAGTGATCGAGAAGCAGTCCGAGCTTCGACGCTTCTTGTTCGATGAATTCGCGCAGTTCAGCTTGAATTGAATCCGGAGCGCCTACTGCCAGCGCGCCGTGGCATTGGTTTTCCAGGTTCATCGGGACGATCAACACACCGCCTTTGCTGCGCTCTTCCAAAGAGGGAAGCGCGCCCAATTGCTGTTCGGTTCCCATCGTGATCACTTCGCGGATGGTGGCCATCAGTGCCTGCGCGGCGTCCCTGGCGCTCTCCGCTACGGGGAAACCGGCGGCTGCTCGAAGGCGCGTGGTGTTTTCAGGTGATCCATTTTCCGGTGCGGCCACGAAGATCAGCGCGAGGCCGCCGCCGGCTCGCTCGGCAATCCGGGACGCACTCGTCCGCAGGTCGGCCGCAAGTTGCTGCTTGCGGGACGTGTTTTGTCCAAGATCGGTCAGCGCGCCCAATGACATGCCTCCGCGCCTAGAACCGCGAGTCCGGGTCGATTTCGAGCGGGCCCTCGATCTTGTCCGTGGGCTCGTCGTCGACTGCGTCCGGGTCGCCTCCTTCAAGTGCCAGCTTGGTCCTGAAGTCGGTCGGATTCGATGCAGCGGTCAGTGCGGTTTCGACCGAAATCTTGTTGGCGCGCAGAAGGTCGAGAAGGTGTTGATCGAAGGTCTGCATCATTTCGCCGCGTCCGCGCGCGATGAAACCCGAGATCTCGCCAGTCTTGGCGGGGTCCTTGATGCACTCCTGCATGCTTCGCGTACTCCGCATGACCTCGACGGCCGGCACGCGAGAATTCTGTTTCTTGGTGGGCAGCAGCCGCAGGGAGACGATCGCCGCCAGGTTTTCGGCGAGTCGCGCCCGCACTTGCAGCTGCTCTTCCGCGGGGAAGAACGAAACCAGTCGATTGATCGTGGACTGCACATCGCTGGTGTGAATCGACGAGAGCACGAGGTGCCCGGTCTCGGCCGCCTTGAGCGACGTGTCGACGGTGGTCTGGTCGCGCATCTCGCCGACCATGATGCAGTCGGGGTCCTGGCGCAGCGCAGCTCTCAGCGCGTCGGGGAACGACGTCGTATCGGTGCCGACTTCTCGCTGGGTGATGATGCTCTTGTCGTGCGTGAAGACGAATTCGATCGGATCTTCGATCGTGACGATCTTCGCCTTTCGCGTGTGGTTGATCTCTTCGATCATCGTCGCGAGCGTGGTCGATTTGCCCATTCCGGTTGAGCCGGTGACGAGCACATAGCCCCGCTGCAGGCGTGCCACATCGCGCAACGTACTCGGGAGGTTCAGCTCCTCGAAGGTGCGGATCTGCAACGGAATGACCCGTAGGACGATGTTGCAGAAGCGCCGTTGGCGCGAAATGTTGACGCGAAAGCGGCCCTCGCTCGGCAATTCGAACGCGAGGTCCAGCTCGTTGAATTCATCGAATTTCTTGTTGTCGGCTTCGGCCAGGATCCGAGCGATCGCTTCCGTATCCTTCTCGGTCAGGACTTTGTAGCGGAGTTCAACGAGGTCACCGTTGAACCGATAGAGGGGTAGATATCCCACCTGGAAGTGGATATCTGAAGCTCCCTTCTCGATTCCGAGACGCAGGAGCCGATATAGCTTCTCGCGATCCATTCCTCGTCACCCTCCAGGAGGATGGAATTACCCGGCCCAAGTCGGGATCCCGCTGTTTGTATCGGCGTTCTGGACGATGGCTTGACCTCGATTCCGCCCCAACGCGACTTCGATTTCCGCTGGCCCCGCAACGAGCCCGCCAGGCCGGATCTCGAACGTTCCTGGATTGGCGGTTGCTGCCGTCGGTTGCGCTTGCCGGGGCTCTAAACGGGATCTCGCGCGCGTTCGCTATGTTGAATGCCTCTGGAGCGCAGTGCGTCTACAGGATCCCAAGGTATTCGAATGCTGAAACACTGCTGGAAAACGACTCGATCCCGGAAATGCGCGGTCCGCGCGCTCATCCTGTTATGGCTGGTCGCGCCCCTCGTGAGTGCCGCGGACGGAGAGATCGAGCCTCCACCCGAAAGCGTGAGTCTCGATGCGCTGCTCACCCTCCCTTCGGCACTGCCGGGTGAGGCGAGCCAGCAGCGCGGAGGTTTGAGCCGCGGTGAGTGGAACAGCAAGTTCGCAGCAGCGGAAGCGGATGTGGAGGCCGCGAAGGCGGACCTCGATGCGTCTCTCGACAAGCTCACGGAGATGATGGGGAAGACGAGCAATTGGAAGATCGCCGCGCCGGGTGCCCAGGCCGCTCCGGGCGACGGCGGCGCCCCGACCAACTACGGGCTCAAACAGGAAATTCGGCGGAAGCGAGAAGAAGTCGCGCGCACGGAACGCAAAAAGATCGACCTGGTCGTCGAGGCGAACCTCGCCGATGTTCCAGAAGATTGGTACAAGAAATCCGAGTCACCCGAGTAGCGATTTCAACCCTTTCCAGTATCGAGCGGCTCCGTGTCAATCCGGGTGGCCGCGCGCGGCAAGAATGCGAACGCGGGTAGGGCCATCGCGGCGGTCAACGCAAAGTACACCGCGTAATCGAGCCGATCGGTCAAGAAGCCCGACATGCTCGCGACGGGAATACCCGGCAGTCGGTAGGCGGCGGTGAGCAGCGCGTACTGCACGGCCGCGTGCTCGCGCTGGCAGATGTTCATCAGGTAGGAGAGAAACGCGGCCGACGCCAATCCGCCGCAGAGTGATTCGGTAAGGGCCGCCGCGTAGACGCCGGTGCGGCCGAATTCTGGGAATGCGGCGACCGCCGCATAACCGAGGTTCGAAACCAGCGCGAACCCGCCAAAGACCCAAAGTCCCCGCGCGATGCCCATGCGGTAGACCCCCCAGCCCCCGAGGATCGCACCGAGTACGTACGCCCCGATGCCCAGGCCCTTCGAGACCACCGCGATCTCTTCATCCGAGAAACCGCGGTCCACCCAGAACGTGCTGAGCATGGGTCCCATTGCGAGGTCGCCGATTCGGTAGAGCATCACGAAGACGATGACCGCGGCACCGTGGCGATCGCCGAGCCAGCACTTCAACGCCGGCCAGGCTTCGCGGCGCTCCGGTTTCGGCGCCTCGATGCGCGGAGCCGCGAAGACCGCGACCGCCATACCCGCACTGATCAGGGCGGCCATGACGAAGGTCCCCGACCAGCCGATCCACCGCGGCAAGAAGAGCAGGGCGGTTGCGAGCAGCATTCCCGTGCGGTAGGCGATCGCCTTGATCGAGTTGACGGGTCCTTCCTGGCCGTGTTCGGTGATGCCGATCGAATAGGCGTCGATTGCGACATCCTGCGTCGCGGATGCGAGGCAGTAGACCCCGAGTGCAATCCAAAGCGAAATCGAGATGGAGTGGGCATCGCTTTGCGAGACCCAGAAGATCGCGGCGGCCATGACGGCCATCGATCCGGCGACCCATCGACGCCGCTCTCCGGAGCGATCGATCAACGGCGACCAGAGCAC
>JAFDAW010000303.1 GCA_019313605.1 Deltaproteobacteria bacterium | reverse complement strand
CGATCTCGATCGGTGTCTGTCACTTCTCGTGCAAGGCGCTCACCCGCAAGTTCGATCGCGAGCTGCGCCGCTTCTTCGCGGAGGACTTCCCGCGCGCGCCGGAGTTCCAGGTCGACGGCGGCGGTTGCGTCGCGCCGGATTCGCTCCGCGCTAGCGCGCGCATCTTCGATGATTCGCTCGCGCTCGGCTTCGGCACGCTGGCGCGACGTCGCGCGAATCTCTTCGAGTTCGCCGTCGAGGTCGATCATGCGGCGCTGCCAATTCGCGTAGGTGGTCTCGGCCGTCGCAAGCTGATCGGCGGCCGTCTGGAGCTCGCCCTGGATGTCACTTCGACGCTTGTCGAAATAAGCCCGCAGCGGTTTGCGGGCGAAATAAACCAGTACCGCGATCAGGATGATGAGATTGACGGCGGGCCAGAGAAAAGCCTGCAGGACCGACGCGGAGTCGTCCGAGGCGTGTGCGGGCAGGGCGAGCAGGATCAGTAACAGTGTGATCGCCCATCGAAGATTCATGCAGTCGTGAATCTTCATAGCGGCCGGCCCAACACGCGAGAAGCGGCTTCATCCGCGAGGCCCTGGGCCTTGGCGCCCAGCGTCTGGCGCGACTCCTCGAGCGCCGCGGCGAGTTCTGTCCTCGCGCGTTCGAGCTGGCGCTCGGACTCTGCGCGAGCTTCGTCGACCACTGTCGAATTTGCTTTGCGGGCATCGGCGGCTTCGCTCTTGCGCGCCTGCTCGGACTCGGCGCGCACTTCGCGCACCGCTCGTTCGTAATCGGCGAGGGTCTCGTCGGCGCTCTTCATCACCTTCTCGGCCCGCTTGCGCGTACCGGCTGTTCGCTCCTCGCGCGCGTCGAGCACCTGGAAGATCGGCTTGAAGAGAAGCGCGTTGACGGGATACATCAGCAGTGCGAAGAGCACGATCAGGATGGGAAGTTTGCCAAACCAATCCGGCAGCAAGACCAGACCGCCTTCGCTGGCCGTAGCGGCGCCCGCGCAGAGCACGCATGCGACGAGCGTACAACCCGCGACCCACTTCAGTTTCTGCTGATGTCGGGCTTTCACTTCAATCTGCCCCGATAGGGTCTCGGCCTCGATCCGGCATTCCCGGACTTCGGGCCAACCGTTGGTGGGCGATCCAGTTTCACAGTTCCGGTTGCGCGCCGATTCGATAGGCGGCGCGTTTCCGCCGGCCCCTGACGGGTTCCGAGGTTCCCATCCGTTCCGGGGCTCCCGCCTGCTGCGGGGTTCCCTTCGAACCAGGCGCCGAGTCATTCAAAACGGGCGTCGATGCGACCGGTTTCAGCGACTGCGACCGCGGTGGAAGCCAGAGGCGTTTGCACTCAAAAAGCCTCCGGCGGATCGCAGAGTTCAGCGGCCCGCCGGAGATCAAGAGGCGGAAGTTTTACATAGCTGGCGGGAACTTCAAGCTATTAAAAGGCCCGCTTGCGGGACTGGCTCGCTCCTCAGAGGCCCATCCCGAAAGGCGTTCAGAACTCGGGTGGAGACTCGGTCTAGGGCTCCGATTTGGCCGGAGGATCAGACCCGGTCTGATCCTCGGACTCGGCATCGGTCCGACAGCGCCCTTCGAAAAAGGAGCCCTCGGCCAGAACCAGGCGCGGGGTATCGAGCCGGGCGCGCACCTGGGCGGTCTGGAGCAGCTCGATGCGGCCGCTGGCCTCGGCTTCTCCTTCGAATTTGCCCTCGATGACGATTTCTGGGGCCGCAATTCGGGCGTTGACGCGGGCGGATCGGCCGATCCAGAGCAAATCCGAGGCGACCACCTCGCCGCTCACGCAGCCGTCGATCCGACCGGGCGCTCTCAGCGCGAGAAGCCCCTCGAATCGCGCGCCAGCGCGCAGCAGGCTCGGGGGGGCCAAACCGCCATCGCGTTCTTCCGGCCGCTCAGGCATCGCCCAGTAGCAGACCCGCGATCCGCCCGAGGTCTTCGGCGCCGAAATACTCGATCTCGATGCGCCCGCGGGCATCGTCTCCGTTGATTTTGACGCTGGTTTGCAGGCGACGGCGCAAGCTGTCCACGAGCATCTGGCGGTTGGGATCGGCCGCCGGGCGGCGCGGCGCGCGCGGCCTCTTGGGCTTCGAAACGTCGCGAGCAAGTCCTTCGCTGACGCGCACCGAGAGCCCCTCGTTGACGATGCGATCCCGCAGGTGCCGGCGGCGCTCCGGATTTCCAACCGAGAGCAGGGCCTTGGCGTGTCCGATACTCAGCCGGCCCGCTTCGACATCCCCCTGAAATTCTCGCGGCAGTTCGAGCATCCGCAGGTGATTGGCAACCGTCGATCGGTCGAGGCTCACGCGATCGCCGACAGCTTCCTGGGTCGCACCGGACGCACAGAGTGCCTTGAAGGCGTGGGCGAGTTCGATCGGATTGAGATCCGCACGCTGAACGTTTTCGATCAGTGCGATCTCGAGCCGATCGCGGTCATCGACATCGGTCACCACGGCCGGAATCGACGTAAGCTTCGCGAGGCGCGCAGCCCGCCAGCGCTGCTCACCGCAGATCAGTTGATAGCGGTGGCCGGCTTTGGACACGACCACGGGTTGCAACACACCATGGCGGGATATCGACTGCGCCATTCGCCCGAGATGTTTGGGATCGAAGGTGCGTCGGGGCTGGTCGGGGTTGGGCTCGATGGAATCGAGCGGGATGCGCGTCGGGCCCGTTTCTGCGACGGGCGAAGGCGAATTAGCGGGCGCCGCGCCGGGAATCAGCGCTCCGATGCCGCGCCCGAGTGCTTTGTGCTGATTACTCATCGATGTTCCCCTCGAGTGTCGAGCCGCCAGAGGAAGCGGGAGACATAGTAGAGTGTGATGGTCGCGGATAGCGTCGCAGAATTTCATCCGCGAGTTGCAGATAACTGATCGCGCCCTTGGAGTGGATGTCGTAGAGAAGTGCGGGCTTGCCGTGGCTCGGTGCTTCGCTCAACCGCACGTTTCGCGGAATTTCCGTTTCGAATACTTCGATACCGAAATGGTCGCGGACTTCCTTGCCGACCTGGCGGCTGAGGTTGTTCCGTTGATCGACCATCGTGAGCAGGATGCCTTCGAGGCCGAGCTCGGGATTCAACTGTTCGCGCACCAGCTCGACGGTCTCGAGCAGACCGGCGAGGCCTTCGAGCGCGTAGTACTCACATTGGAGCGGGATGATCACGTGTGACGCGACACACAACGCATTCAGTGTCAGCAGGCCCAGAGAGGGCGGGCAGTCGATGAAGACGAACTCATAAGCCTGACGCAGATCCGAAAGCGCGCGCTCCAATTGGCGCTCGCGATTGAGAATCGAAGCGAGCTCAATCTCAGCGCCATAGAG
>JAFDAW010000302.1 GCA_019313605.1 Deltaproteobacteria bacterium | reverse complement strand
GACAGAGCAGCAGCCACACCAAACTTCGTCCACGCCTCGAGAACATCATCCGCCAGAGCATAGTCGGCACGACCCGGATCAAGTCACAGTCCACATCTCCCCATCTCCACGTAGGGCGCGACTCATCCCGGACCGGATAGGACCAGGCCAGCAAGCCGGGGCCATGAGCACCCCGGCCGCCTGGCCCGACTATTTATGCGCGGTTTTTCCGCCCTTGGCCTTTTTCGTCCCGAGCACGACGAGCGGCCGCAGCTTGGCCACGAGCGCCGGCCCGATCCCACGCACGGCTTCGAGCTCTTCCATCGATTGGAAGCCTCCGCGGCTATCGCGTTCCGCCAGAATCGCCGCCGCCTTGACGGCACCGATTCCCGGCAGGGTTTCGAGCTGATCCGCGGTGGCTCGATTGAGGTCGAGGGGCGCGCTGCCGCTCTCTGGGCCGGCCTGGGCCGCTCCCGCGGCCAGAATCAGCCCCAGAACGAGAAATGCGAACACGTTCCGCATCGCTCCCGACGCCCGCCCAGCGGGCAGACCTCCATTATTTGTATTGGTCATCTATCTGAACTCCCCGGGACCCGGGGCAAATTCTGAAATGCGGGGATGCTAACGATCGCGCGCGACGGAGAATTCAGCGGCCGCCCTGAGCGCGCTCTTCGCTGGACCATCCGGGAAGGGAGCGATGGCTTCGAGCGCCTTCGCGACGTGATCTTCTGCGCGGCGCACGGTGTCGCGGAGTCCGTGATAGCGGTTCACCAGCTCAGTCACCGGTGCCAGGTCGAGTTCACTCTCGACGGACGGGGCGAGCCCACCGTTTTCATCCGCGAGTCTTGCAGCGCTCTTGAGCACACTCGATATCTGCTCGCGTTCGCCCAACTGACAACGCTTGAGTGTCAAAATCAAGGGAAGCGTAATCTTTCCCTCACGTAGATCGGCGAAGGGCTGCTTTCCGAGTTCTTCGAGTTCCGACTCATAGTCGAGGCAGTCGTCGCGAAGCTGAAAAGCCAAACCGAGTTGTCGTCCGTACTCGCGAACTCGATTGCGTTCACCGCGGGTCACACCACCGAGAAGAGATCCGATCTCGCAACAATGTGAGAGCAGCGTTGCGCTCTTTCGTTCGATCACATCGAAATAATGCGCTTCGGTAATGTCGACATCGAAACTTCGTTCGAGCTGGAGTAGCTCGCCCTCCGCAATCTGCCGAATCGTTCGCGCATAGCTCTCGACGATCTCGAGATTTCCGTCTTCAACGATGATCGAAGAAGCACGCGCGTAAAGAAAATCGCCCGCAAGAACCGCGCGCCGATTACCCCAGATTGCATTCGCCGCCGGAAGACCTCGGCGCACTTCAGCCAGATCGACGACATCGTCGTGCAACAACGTCGCGGTATGCAGAAGCTCGAGCGCCGCCGCCAACTCGATTCGCCGCGGCCCCGTGTAGCCGCAAAGCTCAGCCGAAAGCAACACGAGTGCGGGACGAAGCCGCTTGCCGCCGGACGAGAGAAGATGCGAGCCGAGTACGCCGATCAGCTCGACTTTCGACTCCAATTGATCTCGCAGTGACGCCTCGACCAGACTCAGGTCGGGCGCGATCCGCGCAAAGGCGACGCCAATGCTCGATTCCTCGTTCGAGATTTCAGCCGCAGCCTCGGTGCTCGGCTTCTCTATCGATGGATCAGAGGGCGGGGGGCCTGCCATCTCCGCAATTTAGCCGCGCAGGTACGAGGTGTCAAAGGCAGAAATATCCAAAAACACTTCAAAAACGGGCGTTTACCGACGTACTCGAAATCAACATCTCAACCCGCTCAGAACTTCATGTGGGATCGCCCGGGATGCCGTTGCGCTTCAGCCAATCGATGGCCTGCGCCACCTCCTCTATGGGAACGAGTTCGCAATCTCCCAACGAGGGCGGCGAAGCCCCTTCTTTGGTTTGATCGTGTTGATCCTGGCGTTGGCGTTCCTCGAATTCCCGATGGCAGACCGCTGGGACGAGAAGGCGTCGAAAGCCCAACCGAGCCGCTTCGGCCAGACGCGTGTCGAGCCGTGAGACTCGCCGGATTTCGCCCCCGAGTCCGATCTCGCCGATCGCCGCGGTATCCGGCGGGACCGCGAGGTCGAGGCGACTCGACGCGATGGCCAGCGCGATCCCAAGATCCGCCGCCGCCTCTGCAACGCGAACGCCGCCGGCCGCCTTCGCGTAGACATCTTGTGACAGCAGATCGATCGGGCTTCGCCGGTCGAGAACCGCGAGCAGAAGGGCCACCCGGGCGTCTTCGAGCCCGAGCGTCGTACGGCGCGGCGTGCCGTAGGGCGCCGGTGCGACGAGTGCCTGTAATTCGACGAGCATCGGTCGCGAGCCCTCGAGTAGTGGCACGACACAACTACCGGGAGCCCGCGTACTGCGCTCCTCCAAAAAGAGTTCACTCGGGTTCTCGACCGCCTCGAGTCCATGACCCGCCATATTGAAGACACCGATCTCCTGGGTCGAACCGAATCGATTCTTGGCCGCCCTCAGTAATCGAAAAGCGTGTGCACGATCGCCTTCGAAGGTCAGTACGACATCGACCAGATGCTCGAGCACCCGAGGCCCGGCAAGGCTCCCGTCTTTGGTCACGTGCCCAACGAGCACGAGTACCGAACCCACGCGCTTGGCGGTCGCCGCGAGCTGGGCTGCGGATTCGCGGACCTGCGCGACCGAGCCCGCAGCGGAATCGATCGCTTCGGTTTGAATCGTCTGGATCGAATCGACTACGACCAGACTGGGTTCGAGTTCGCGCCATGGCCCGGCAAGCGCCTCGACCCGGGTGGAAGTCAGAACCTGTAACGAGCCACCCAATCCGGGCAGCCGCTCGGCCCGCAAACGGATCTGTTCCGCACTCTCCTCGCCGCTCACATAGAGGACCGACCGCCCTTCGGCGGCCAACCCACCCGCGACCTGGAGCGCGAGGGTCGATTTCCCGATTCCCGGATCCCCGCCGAGCAGGACGACCGACCCTGGCACGAAACCACCCCCCAGCACGCGGTCGAGTTCACCCGACCCGCTCGAGATTCGAGGACTCGAATCGGCGTCGATCTCGGAAAGCCGTCGGGGCTTCTCGTCACTGCCGGCGGCGGGCACGAGAGACTGCAGCGAGGCACCCTGGGAAGACCCAGAGGAGGCCGACGGCTGGGAATAGGTTTCCTCGACCAGGCTGTCCCACTGTCCAGACCACCCCCCTTCGAGACCCGTTTGATGCTCAGAAAACGAAAACAAGGTGAATGTAGACGCTAAAACGCATTTTGGGCAGGGGGAATCCCTGTCAACTCCCACGAGTACATCGGTTGACAGCCTTCCCGGCCGGCGGTTAGGCTGCGACGCCCACCACCCGGAGACTCTTTCCATGTCCGATCGCTCAACGCTCGAATCCCCCTCGCTGGAGAGCTCGCTCGACCGCACTTTCGACCCCTACAAGTCCCTGGCGCGAAACGCGCTCGCCGGAATCGTGCCGAGCGAGGACGAAGCACTCTGGATCCTCGACGGCCCGGATGTCGACTTGCTCCCGCTTCTCCATGCCGCCTACCAACCGCGGCGCCGAGCCTTCGGCCGCAAGGTCATGGTCCACGTGTTGAACAACGTCCAGAACGGACTCTGTCCGGAAGACTGTGGCTACTGCTCGCAAAACAAGGACTCTGATTCGGCGATCCGCAAATACGCCATGAAGAGCGACGAGGAGATTCTCGCCGAGGCCGAAGCGGCCGCGCGTTCCGGCGCGTCACGCTATTGCATGGTGCTTTCGGGTCGTGGCCCGACCGTCGATCGGACCCGCCGCATCGCGGAACTGGTTCGCGAGATCAAATCCCGCTGGCCCATCGAGGTCTGTGTCTCGGCCGGGCTGATGGGCGACGTCCACGCACAGATTCTGAAGGAAGCCGGGCTCGACCGGATGAACCACAACTTGAATACGAGCGAACGGCGCTACAACAAGATTACCTCGACACATACCTACGCCGACCGCATCGCCACCCTCGAAACCGCCAAACGAAACGGCATCGACTCTTGTTCGGGCATGATCGTCGGCATGGGCGAGGATTCGGCCGACATCCTCGAGGTCGCATTCAAACTGCGCGAACTCGAAGTCCCGTCGATCCCGGTGAATTTCCTGATTCCGATCAGCGGTAACCGGGTCCGCAACGACGGCTCGCTGACACCCGAGCGCTGTCTGCGTGCGCTGTGTCTGATGCGCTTCGTCAATCCGAATGCCGAGATTCGGGTCGCGGGCGGACGTGAGGGTCACCTGCGAGGAATGCAGTCCCTGGCTCTCTACCCGGCGAATTCGCTCTTTGTCGAGGGCTACCTGACGACCCGGGGAGACCCGGTCCAGGAGACCTACACAATGATTCGCGACGCTGGGTTCGAGATCGAGGGCAACGACGCCTACACCGATGGAGACGAAATCGATGCGAAGGGTGCATCCCAGTTTCGTGTACCCGGTGGCGGCGA
>JAFDAW010000301.1 GCA_019313605.1 Deltaproteobacteria bacterium | reverse complement strand
GCGAATCCGCAGGATTCGCCCGCAAGGAGCGGCGGCCCGTAGGGGCCGCGTGACGCCGCAAGCGAATCCGAAGGATTCACCCGCAAGGAGCGCGGCCCAACGGGGCGCGCGACGCCGCAAGCGAATCCGGACCTCCCCACCCGATTGGCTGAGACGGCTGTCGCCGAGATTCCCCGATCGGTACGCTGACGCCCGATCGATCCCGACATCATGACGAAAACGCGATTCATACGACTCTTGTTGCTTGCGTTCATCGCGCTGCCCGCGACTGCGGCAGAGCGTGAAATCGTCGAGTTGATCCCGGCCCAGCGTTCGGGTTGGACGATCGGAAGACTCTTTGCACCGATTACCGGGCTGTTCATGGGTGGACCCAGCTACTGGTACGGTGAGCGGACCCTCGAAATCGATACGCGTCCGCCGGGCGCGAGTCTCGATTTATTCTACGTGCGAAAGAACATCCAGCAGCGCTTCGAGCGCGCCGAATCACCCGCCCTGCTCCAGCTTCCCACTCGCATCGAAGCCGGCCGCGGGGATTCGATTTCGATCCGGGCCATCCTGGATGGATATCTACACCAGGAGGTGCAGGTCGAGGTTCGTTCTCGCAAAACGCAGCTGACCATCGAGCTCGATCCACTGCCAAACCACCTCGAAGCGATGACCCATATCTACCTTTCGCGTCGGGGATCGTTGAAATTCCTGACGAGCGAAGCGTCACAATTTCGCGTGCATGAGATGTCGGACGGTTTCTCGATCGTCATGACAAAGACCGGACATTCCCAAAGCGCGGCCGAAACCATGCGAGGTGTTTCGAGCGAAAACATCAAACGGCTCCGAGCTGAGCAGCTCGGGGAAGATTTCGTCGTGCGGGTTCAACTCCACGACTCCGATCCGACCAAGCTCGACCTTCGGTCAACACAAGGTTACGACGCTGTTCGCGGGCTGCACCACTTCACTGTCGAGCTCGTTCCCACCGAGGGGAATGCGGCGGTTCTTGCCCGATCGGGGGATGCATTGAATCGCGTCGGGCGTTCGGACGTGTTCGGATGTGCACTCGACTTCGATCGCTCGATGCGCTCGCAGCTCGACCCCGCGGCGCTCTCCAGAGCGCTTGCGCCTTCGTCGGGCTTTCTCGATCTCCACCTCCGATTGGCGCTGCAGCGCCTCGGCGAATTTTCGCCGGATGGCTTGATCACGCTCATCGACGGCTCGAAGTTTCAGCCTTCGACCCCACTGGATCTCGCGGCGGCCAGCACCCAGAGCGCCGAGGCCATCGGTTTTCTCTCCCTGCTGAAAGCGTTCATCGCCGAGCTGGAACCACCCGAACATCGACGCGGCGCACTGCGAGGCATAATCGCGCCGGAACTGGATAGCGAGCGCTTCGACGCCACCGTCGAGATCGCAGAAGATCTCGAGCGGCGCTGCGGTACACGCTCACCGGCGGTGGACTCGTAGAACCCTCTCGACGCTCACCCGGGCTGTTGTCAAACCGTCCGTCGCAAAGTTTGCGAGGCGCTATAGTTCGCATCCCCGGTCCTGGGAGTCGCGATGCACGACTGTCAATTGGACCGCGAAACCATCACCCCGGATCGTCCCCGTGAACGCCTCGAGGCACTGGGCCCGTCGGCCCTGAGTGATGCCGAGTTGGTCGCGCTCATGCTTCGCACGGGCAATCGCGGCAGTAGCGCGTTGGCCGTGGCAACGGATCTGCTCGCTCGCCACGGTGGACTTCAGGGTTTGTCGAGAGTGAGCGGCCGCGAACTCGGTCGCTCTCAGGGAATCGGGCCCGCCAAGAGCGCGAGCCTACGAGCGGCGCTGGAGGTAGGGCGCAGGCTCGCCGGCCGCAGGCTTCGCGCCGGCGCCGTCATTCGCAGCCCATCCGACGTCTACCACCACTTCCACCCCAGCCTGCGAGACGCAAGACAGGAGCACTTCCTCGTGATTCTGCTCGACGCCCGGCATCGTGTACTGCGCTCGGAGATGATCTCTCAAGGAACCCTCACCGCCAGCCTCGTCCACCCCCGGGAGGTATTTCGACCCGCCCTGCGCGACGCCGCGGCCGCGCTCGTACTGGTCCACAACCACCCGAGCGGCGACCCGACACCGAGCGCCGAAGATCGGGAAGTCACGGCTCGGCTCGCGAGCGCCGGGGAGATTCTCGGCGTGCGCGTCCTGGATCACATCGTGGTTGCCGAGCGGGGCTTCTGCAGCCTGCGGGAACAGGGCGAGCTTTGAGCCCAGATCGGACTAAGGAGGCCGGCCGAATCGGTCGATGAGGGGGTTGGCGGAATGGAGTCCGCAAACCAGCGCCCCCGGGATCGAGACCGATGGCCAGATCGCATCTACAGGAAGCCGTGTCCTCTAACTTCATCGATGGCATCGAGCGGCGCAGCTCGCCGCGCGCAGATATCGTGGTCCGGGTCAACTACCAGACCGTCGATTCGCTCTTTTCCGAGTTCGCGCGCAACATCAACGACGGTGGGCTCTTCGTCGAAACCGATACCCCGCAACCCATCGGAACCAGCGTCGAGCTCGAGTTCAAGCTGCCGGGAGCCGACCGACCGATCGAGGTCATCGGCAACGTCGTCCGCTCGATCGAGTCCGATCAGGCCACTCCCGATGGAGTCGCCGGTATGGGGATCGAATTCGAGAACCTGGACTCGGACGTCCGCGAACAGATCAACGAGATCATCCAGCGGCTCCGCTCCACGGGTGGAATCGAGCCGGACGCTTCGGCCTAGCGGACGAATTATTCGGATTCGCTTTTGCGGCGTTGCGCGCCCCTACGGGCGCTGCTCAGAACGGAACGTCGCTCGGAGGCGGTCCCGACGACTCGCCGCCACCGGAGCCCGAGCCAAACGAACCGGAATCTCCAGCGGGTCCACCACCTGATTCGCCGCCGGTGCCGCCGGCACCGCCAGCGCCGCCGCGCCCGCCCAGAAACTGCACGGTCTGGGCAACGATTTCGGTCGTCTTGCGCTTGATACCCTCTTTGTCTTCCCACTCCTGGGTCTGGAGCCTTCCTTCGACGTAAACGCTTCGCCCCTTCTGTAGATATTGGGCGCAGTTCTCAGCGCTCTTTCCCCACACGACGATGCGGTGCCACTCGGTCCGCTCCTGATTGTTTCCCTCTTTGTCGCGCCATCGATCGCTGGTCGCGAGTGAAAAATTCGCAACCGCTTGACCGCTTTGGATGTATCGAAGTTCCGGATCGCGCCCGAGATTGCCCACCAGAATGACTTTGTTTACGCTCGCCATGAATGACTTCTCCGTCGTTGCGCAGGGTGATGACCCATCATCCCGCCGACGGAGGACAGAGTCAACCACTCACCTGCAAAACTCCG
>JAFDAW010000062.1 GCA_019313605.1 Deltaproteobacteria bacterium | reverse complement strand
TCCCGTTCTTCTGGTGATTCTCCAAGGTCGAAGAGCAGTCCCTCGGAGTCGCCGAATTTGGCGTGTCCCTCGATCAATTTGAGTCGATTTCCCACGGCGACCCGGCGGATCGGTTCCATCCCCTCGTTGGGTATGCGCAGCACTCCTGGAAAGACGATGCGATCGGCGGATCCATGGCTGTTTCCGGTCAATTGCGGTGAGAGGTCGACGCCGCGAAGGTTTCCAGGGCCCGATACGTTCGCGAGTGACAGGATTGTGGGCAATAGATCTAGATGCCAGGTCACGCCGCCACCTCGCGAACCCCGCCATCTCGAAGTAGGCGCGGATAGGAGACGATCAGCGGGATCCTGAGTACTTCGTTGAACGGGACCTGATCGTGCCGATAGAGGCCATGCTCGAAGAACGCTTCCCCGTGATCGGAGGTAATGATGAACAAGGTGTCGTCCCATTGGTCGAGTTCGAGCAGTAGAGAGCGAATCTGCCCGATGGCTCGATCGATTGAACGAATCTGCTCTTCGTATCCGCGCAGTAGTGCGCTGCGATCGAGATCGAAATGGGGAGTGCCCGGAAATCAGCTGGGAAGGTAGTTGTAGCCGCATCCCAGACGTTCGGAATTCTCATCTGCGAGCTGGTTGAACAACGTGCAAAGTTTTCGGATTTCTGCGGGAGCCGTGAATGCATGGGACGCAGCGCCGGGTTCGCGCTTTGGGAATTTCCGACGCCACTGCTCGATCTCTTCTCTCGTCGGAAGGCCGCGCTCGGGGTGCTCTCGCCGGTAGCGATCGAAGCCTCCGTAGGGATCGTGCGCCGCGTAGGTGTGGAGAAACAGGAAATACGACTCGTTCTGCGCCGAACGCATCCAGTCCAGAATCGACCAGAGGGATTCCTGCACGACCTTGCGCTGGGGGTAGGCGACATACTGATCAAAGCCGCGATCGAATCCGAATTCTGCATCGACGTATCCACCCTCATGAAAAGCCTGGGTTCGATAACCCGCCTCGCGAAGCAGCTCCGCGAGCGTCGGGACGTCGGGTGCGAGAACGGCGGCCTCATTCCAAAGCCCGTGTTCGAGCGCATCGAGACCGGTAAAGATCGACATCGTCGCAGGAAGCGTACAGGAGGCGGCGGCGTAGAAGTCCGTGAATCGCACTCCCTCGGCGGCGATCTCTTCGAGGTACGGCGTCGTTGCGGCCGTACCGTATCCGCTGACACGGTCGGCCCGGACGGTGTCCATGCTGAAGAGGATGATCCGGCCCGGGCGCTCGGGTGCGTCTGCGCTTTTCGGTCGACTGCCCTTGGCGTTCACCTGTCCATTGGCATCGTCCGCCCCGCGTGGGGCGTCTTCTTGTCCGCAACCGGAGGTCCCGAGCGCCAGTACGGCAATCGAAACCCAATGCAATAAGGAGGTGGGGCCGCCCCGGACCAGCCCCTTTCTGCCAGATGTGGATTCGCACACAGCTTCAGCGTAGACCTTCAGCGCTCCAAAGGCCGCTCTTTCAGGTCTGCTACCAGGTCGTTATGCACGGGTATTGGGTGTGCTGTATAGTGCCCTGCGCGAATGCCGTCCCCGCATAACGTTCAAGCCGTGATCATCGTGATCCTCCTGTGGCTCGGATGGCTACGGCTGCAAGCGCGCTTTGGCATCGTTCGGAAGCACTCGACCTGGATCCTCCTGGCCTTGGCCCTGTTCTCATTGGCCGCGCATACCAATTACCTCCGCTATCAACGAGAATTGGATCGGCGCGATAGCTGGGATTTCTACGTCTACTACATGGGGCCGAAGTACTTCCCCGAACTCGGCTATCACGGCCTCTACGACGCCCACACGATTGCGGATTACGAAGACGATTTTCGCGCCTACAGACCGATGGTCTGGGTGCGTTCGCTCGACGACTATCGCCTCGTTCAAAAGCAAAGCATCGTGGAGCGAAAGGATGAGATCGTCGCCTGGTTCACACCGTCCCGTTGGCAGGCCTTCAAGGCAGACGTCAGCGTGTTTCGCCCGGAGGATGTCTTCGATCGGCGTGACTCGAATTGGTCACGGGATCACGGTTACAACGGTGCACCGTTGACGACTGCGATCAACAGCACGCTGCTTCGGCAACCGTTCGTTTCGACCGAGCGATTCGTGCAGCTCATGTCGTGGTCGGATCTTCTGCTCGTGGTCGGAGCGGGCGCAATCATCGCCTATCTGCTCGGAGCACAGTGGGGCCTGCTCTTCGTGATCGCATTCGGTGCAAATCCGCTGAACAACTACATCACGGTGGGCGGAAGCTATCTGCGTTATCTGCACTTCGTCTCGCTTGCGTTGGGCATCGTTGCCCTGCGCAAAGGGCGCGGAGTGACCGCCGGACTCCTGTTTGCCGTGGCTACCCACCTGCGCATCTTCCCCGCTCTGTTCGCAGCGGCTCTGCTGTTCAGTGATCTGCTTCGTCCCGAGCGTCGACGCCTGCTCCTCGAGCGGCGGCGTTTCTATCTGAGTTTTGCCGCGGCGGGATTGCTTCTTCTCGTGGGTACTTCGTTGCTGCGCGGGCCAGGCGAGCAGAATGTCTGGGTCGATTTCACGAAGAATACCCTGCAGCACAGCAAGGCCTACTCGGTCAACATGTTGGGGCTCAAATATCCCTTCATGTATTCGGATGAAACGAATCTGGAGGCGATGTCGAACAGCTCGAAGCCCATCGACTGGCGGGCCGAAGTGACTGCGAGGTTCTCTCGAAATGCCATTGGGTACCGCCTCGCCGCGGCCGCGCTCGTCGCACTTTCGATCCTCTATTTGCGGCGAGTCAGAGACGGCGAAGAGGCGTTGTTCGTCGGGCTCGTATGGGTCTTTGTCCTATTACAGGTTGCGGTGTATGACTATATGTTGCTGAGTCTCGTGCCCCTCATTTTTGCGAGGGATCAGCGGATGTGGTGGGTGCTCGGTCTGAGCTGGATCGCGATCTGCGTCGTCATCCAGTTGCCCGCTTCGGAATCCGCCTTCGACTGGGGGTTCAATGCCATCAGCGTGGTGTTGGCGGCCTATCTTGCGGGGACTCTCGCACTGCGCGCGTTCATCTGGCGCGAGCCAGAGCGAGCTGCTCTGAGCCGCACTGCTCCGTAGCGCCCGGCCCTAGCAGGATGCTGAAAAAACTTCTCCCGTCGCCCGGCACGGATCTTCGAGCCGAGTTCTGCGTTGCGAAACCTCGCCGTAGCGCTGCTATGGCTGCGTTTTCGCGTCTTGACGGCGACGCAGTCGCTAGCATCGCTGGCCTTCGGCCAGCTCGCCTCGTCCCGAATCTCCGCGCCGGGCTCGGTCCGGAGCATTTCAGCAACCTGCTAGATGTTCGGGTCGACTACCCTAGATATTCGGATCCACGACTTTTCGGTGGCGCGCCAAAGCGTGGGGATCTACCGGGGAGCCAGTTGGCCGAGGTGCGCCGTCCGAACTCCGGCGCAGCAAGACCGTGGCAACGCCGTAGGCGAAGGCGGGTACGGTGAAGCTGGCCACCGAGGCTGGAAGAAATCGAAACATCTCGGTGGTTTCTGCTGTGAGCGGGTTGTAGAGCATCAAGTAGATGATCTGCCCCAGCACCACGCACCCCAACGCCACCCAGTTGTAACCGCGCCAATAGTGGTACTCCGCGTCGGCGCCGTCGCTGAAGATCGCCCACAAGTTCAGCGCCTGGCCGCGCAGCAGGAATTGTAGGTCAGGAACGCGTCGCCCAGGCTGTAGAGCTCCTGGGGCCAGATGACGAACGGCAGGCAGGGGATGATGGTGAGCAGCATCAAATGCGACCAGGGAAGCAGGCGAAACGCCTTGATGTGCCGCAGCGCGAGTCCGCTCGCGAACATCGAGACGGAACTGGAGGTCACGTTCGCGAGTGCGACGAAGCACAGCGCGAGTATGCCCATGATGGGTCCGCCAAGGGGCACCATCCAATCGGTGGGATCGCCGCTCCCCACGACCAGCGCCGAGAAGAGCGCGACCGAACAGACGATCGCCTGCGAGAACCCCATCTGCAAAATCACCGGATAGACGGCGTTTCTTCGCCTGCGGGTGTTACGCGCGAGAAATCCCAATCCCCCCCACCATCCGATGCCTCCGGCAATCCCGATCTCGACGGCGATCATGTAATTGACGAAGGGATTCGGAAATGGATCGAGGGGCTTGGCGGCCGCGATCTCCTGCCAGCCGTGTTTGCTGATGAGCATGTAGATCATGAATGCGATCAGGGCGCTGAGCCCCGGTGTGATGATCGAGTTTGAAACATTGAGCCAGTGAACACCCCGGGTGACGATCGCGTACGAGATCCCGAGGCCGAGCGCTACACCCGCGCCCACGACCCAGCTCGCGGGGGTGTAGCCGAATGCCTGGATGATGTTGCGGATACCGTTGCCGAACAGCGTGAGGATGAGTCCGTTCCAGCCGAGCATGTTGATCAGGAAGAAGAGGAGGATCACTCGTGAACCGCGCTGCCCGAAGGCCGGCTTGCAAAAGTCGATCTGCTCGAGGCCGTAGCGTTGGCAGCCAAGTGTGATCGACATGGAGGTGAGGAAGATTCCGATCAGGCTTCCCGCAATCAGGCATACGACGCCCTGTACCGCACCGACGAGGTCTGCCACATAGCTCCCAGTGAGAAAGCACCAGGTGGCGACCGCGTACGCGAAACAAGTGTTGTGGGCGCCGAGCGTTCCATATTCGCGTTCGCTCGGCAGCAGCGGAAGGCGCCCGAAAAGACTCTCCTGGCGGATCAGCTCGTTACTGGAATCAGCAGACAGCTGCTTCACGGCGGGCTCCGAAGGCGTTCCCCCCGGTCGGAAGGGCTCAGTATATCCTTTTGTCGCAGCCCCGCTTTGGATCGCACTCACGAGCTGCATCGCGGGCGTCACTCGGACTATGCGTCAGATCGGGAAGGATCCTAGACTCTTCGCGGTATGCCGGCTGAAGAATCCAAACAGAAGCATCGAACGTTGGGGCGCGTTGTTCTTTGGCTCGGCGCAGGACTGTTGGTCGTCGCCGTGATTCGGTCCGTCAGTGTGACGGAGACCGAACAGACGGGCCCAACCGACGATTGGGTGGGTATGGCTTCGATCAAAGTGAAGACTGTGGACGATCACCCGGCGAGCCCGAGCAAGCCGGAAGTCGGGCGGGTCGATTTCGATTTGACCGCAGGCGAGACGATGTCGATCACCGTGCAGGATTTGCCGACTGAACGTCCGTTGGCGTTGAATCTGCTGCTGCCCGCCGCTTTGCCGAGTGCGGAGGCGCTTCCGGCGCGGATCGTCGCGATGGACGGGAGTCGAGAATTGAAATTATCAGACGCAG
Organism: Deltaproteobacteria bacterium; assembly: GCA_019313605.1. Classification (GTDB taxonomy): domain Bacteria; phylum Myxococcota_A; class UBA9160; order UBA9160; family SMWR01; genus JACZVU01. Next base: position 13,349 of record JAFDAW010000062.1, on the reverse strand, counting down.
CGGTCGCAAACGATCGCGGCAAGGCCCAGGTTCAAATCGAGAGCGGTTGGCTATCGCCCGGGCGTTATCTGATCGAGATCAAAACCACCGAGCCATCCCACCTCGCCCCGCGCCGCTACCTGCTCGAAGTTCGCTGAGCCGGCCTACCGCGTCTACGCAGTGCTTGGGCAGCCGTCGAGGCCATCAAGGAGCCATCCGTGTCGCGATCGATCGGAAGGGCGCTGCGCGCCTGGTCGGGAGCGACCGCACTTCAGAAGCAATTCGAGCATCACTGCTAGTGAGGCGCTTCAGAGTGTCTCGAGCATCAACTCGGCGATCCGGCGGCTGAACGCCGCCGGGTCTTCGAGTTGGCCGCCTTCGGCGAGCATCGCCTGGCCGAAGAGGAGCGTCGCGTAATCGGCGAGCCGCGGATCCTTGGCGTCCGCATCACAGACGGCCTTGAGTTTCGCGAGCAACGGGTGCGTGGGGTTGATTTCGAGGATCGGCTTCACGTCCGGGACGTTCTGTCCCGACCGGCGAAGCAATTCGCTGATCTGGGGCGATAGATCGCCCTCGTCGACGACCAGACACGCGGGCGACGACGTCAGGCGGTTCGACACGCGCACTTCCTTCACGTGATCCTGGACGCCCGCGCGCAGCGCATCCAGCAGCTGCTTGAACTCCTCGGCGTCTTGTTCGCGCTTCGCGTCGTCGCGTTCTTTGTCGGCCGCGCTGTCGAGGTCGATCTCGCCCTTGAGAACCGACTGGAATTTCTTTCCCGAAAATTCGGGCGGATTCTGCTCGAGCCAGATCTCATCGACGTGATCGGTGAAGAGCAGCACCTCGATGTTCCGGTCCACGAACGCTTCGACGTGGGGCGAGTTGACGAGATGCTCGCGCGATGGGCCGGTGAGGTAGTAGATGACTTCCTGGTCCTCGGGCATGCGCGCGACGGCTTCTGCGAGCGACGTGGAGCCGGTTTTCGCAGCGGTCGATTCGCATAGCACCAGCTCCAGGATGCGCTCCCGCTTCTGGGAGAGATCGAGCAGGCCCTCCTTGATCACGGGTCCGAATTGGGTCCAGAAGCTCTGGTATTTCTCGCGGTCGCTCTCCTTCAACTCCTTCAGCGCGTCGAGCGTCTTCTTGACGAGGTGTTTGCGGATCACCTCGATCTGCGCGCTCTGTTGGAGCATCTCTCTCGAGACGTTCAGCGAGAGATCTTCGGCGTCCACCACGCCCTTTGCGAAGCGGAGGTACTCGGGCATCAATTCGCGGCACTCGTCCATGATGAAGACGCGCTTGACGTAGAGCTGGATGCCCCGATGGGCCATCTCGCGGTGGTAGAGGTCGAATGGCGCGAGCGACGGCAGATAGAGCAGGGCACGGGCTTCGAAGTTGCCCTCGATTTTGGTCGCAAAATGCAACAGGGGTTCGTTCCAGTCGTGGGCGATGTGCTTGTAGAACTCCGCGTACTCTTCTTCACCGACTTCTTCGTCGGGGCGCCGCCAGATCGCCTTCATCGAGTTGAGGGGCTCGGTCGAGCTGGGCGGATCGGCGCCCTCGATCTTCAGGTGGATCGGGTAGGCGACGAAATCCGAGAAGCGCTTGACGATCTGTCGCAGCAACCACTCGTCGGTGTAGTTGGCGATCGCCTCATCGCCTTCGGCGGCCTTGAGCTTCAATGAAATCGTCGTTCCCGCGGCGTCCCGATTGCGGGTGATGACGCTGACTTCCTCCGCGACCATGAAGCTCGCGTAGAAGCCCACGCCGAATTGGCCGATCAGCTCGGGCGAGATCGCCGGGTCGGCGCTCTTGCTCAGGCTGCTCAGAAATTCGGAAGTTCCGGATTTGGCGATCGTGCCGATGTTTTGGGCGACCTCTTCGCGGCTCATCCCGATGCCGTTGTCGGATACGCTGAGCACGCGCGCTTCCGGATCGACGTGGATGTTCACCGCGAAGGGTTCTTCGGGCAGCAGCTCGGAATCGGTGAGCCCCTCGAAGCGGAGCCGGTCGCACGCGTCAGATGCGTTCGAAATCAGCTCGCGCAGGAAGACGTCCCGATTCGAGTAGAGGGAGTGGATCATCAGATCGAGGAGCTGCTTGACCTCGGCCTGGAATTCGAATTTCTCGGCAGCCATCTTCGGTTCTCCTTTGGCGGCCCGGGAAGATAACCACGTCACGGCCGCCGAAAAGGCCCCCTCACAGCGCTTCGCTCCGGGTTACCATAGACCGCGCCCCACGGCCCGGGGAGGGAATTCGACGAAGGAGGCAGCATGGCCAGCGATCGAGAGGCGCGCCAACAAATCGTTCAGATCGTCAACGAGCTCTACCGGGATGGGCACCTGACTTCGACGGGAGGCAACGTCAGCAGCCTGTCGGGCGACGGCGAGACGATCTGGATCACACCGAGCGGCCTGTTCAAGGGGGCGCTCGATGAGAACTCCCTGGTTCGGATTCGCGCCGATGGCAGCAGCGTGGAGGGCTCCAACAAGCCTTCGATCGAATTCAGGATGCACTTTCGCGCCTACGAGGCGCGCCCGGGGTCGACCGGCGCCGTCCACACCCACTCTCCCATCGCGACGGCTTTCGGGATCTGCAACCAGACCTTCGAGCCGATCAACACCGATGCCGTCGCGCTGGCCGATACCGTGACGCTGCCCTGGTTGATGCCCGGCAGCAGCGAGCTCGCGGACGCGGTATTCGATGCGCTGCAGACCAGCCGTGGGGCGATCCTCCAGAACCACGGATTGATCGCGGTCGGCGACGACCTGCGAAAGGCCGCCACGCGCGCGAGCATGATCGAGGAGACCGCGAAGCTTACTCTCTACGTCAAACAATTTGGCGGTACGGTTTCGCTGGTCCCCGAAGCCGGGATCGAGCGGCTCGCGTCGATCACGGATTTCATCTAGAGCGAAACCGAAACTTGAACTTGTGAATCGCATCGCGGAGACTAAAGGCCATGAGTGACTTTGCACGAGAGAGACTGCGCGCGTTGGCACCGGGAATCCTGCTCGCATTTGCCGCGATCGCGTTCGGCTTCGGGCTCGGCATCGCGTTTGGTGCCGCGGAGCACGATCTCAAGGATCATCTTCAGGGCAGCGCGGAGGCTGTCCTGGAGAGCGTTTACGCGGGCGACGCATCGAAGGCCGAGCCTGTCGTCAAGAAGTCGTGGAGCTATTTCAAGCGCGCTCACCTCCACGCCAACGCGCTGGGAACGACCGCTCTCGTGGCGAGCCTGTTGCTCGCGCTGCTCGGCCCCCCGGGTCTTCTGGCGCGGCTTTCGTCGTTCGGCCTTGGCTTCGGAGCGCTCTTCTACGGTGCCTATTGGCTGATCGCGGGTCTGTTGGCGCCGGAACTCGGCAGTACTTCCGCTGCCAAGGAATCGCTGGCCTGGCTGGCCATTCCGAGCGCCGGGGCCTGTGTGCTGGGCCTGGCGGGTACGCTGGTCTGTTTGATCCGGGCGACTTTCGGGTCGAGCCGCGACTGATCGCGCGATGGCTAGCGAGCGTCGGACGACCAGCATTCGCAAGAGCCTGTCTCGAAACATGTTGTTCATGATCGCGTTGCTGAGCGGCGCGATCTTGCTGAGTACGATCTACACCGCAAACAGCATTCGGAGCAGCGCTTCGCGCCACTTGATCGAGCGCGCGATGAGCCGGGCCGAGTCGGAACTGACGGGATTCTTCACCCCGATCCAGCGAATCCTTCTGTTGTCGCGACGCTGGGCGGAATCGGGCCTGATCGATCCGACCGACAACGCCAAACTCAACGCGCTCTTCATGCCGGTTCTCGATCAAGCTCCCCACATCTCTTCGTTCAACATCGGTGACGATCAGGGCCGGGGGGTTCTGCTGCTCCGGCTCGATGATCGCTGGCGCAACCGGCGCGTGAACGCGCAAGCGTGGGGTGACCGGCTCGAATTTCAGGAATGGAGCGACGAAGATACGCTGATCCGCGAGTGGGACGTCGACGAACCGGAAGAGGACGAGCGCTACGACCCGCGAACCCGCGCGTGGTACCAGGTTGCGGTGGATGACGCGGAGCGAATGGAACCGGATGCGGAGTTTCCCGAGCGCGTCTACTGGACGGAGGCCTACGCGTTCTTTTCGACCGGTGAGCCTGGCATTTCGGCTGCGGTTCACGCGCGGGCTCCCGACGGGAGGCGCTTCGTTCTCGCTCTCGACGTGAGTCTGACGGATATCTCGAATTTTACGCGACAGATCGATATCAGCCCTCACGGATTGTTGGGCGTCATCGACGAGGAGCGGCGGGTGATCGGTCTGCCAAGCGATCCATCGTTTGACGATTCGATCAACAGTTCGCGCGCACTGCTGAAGCGCGCTGGAGACCTCGGCGTTCCCGCGATCGCCGATGGTGCAGCAGCCTATTTCCAACTGGGCGCCAGTCCCCCTGACATCTTTTCTTTCGAGAGCGAAGGAGAGACCTACTGGGCACAGTTTCGCCCGTTTGAGCTCGGCATCAATCGCAACTTCACGATCTTCGTCGCGATCCCCGAGGACGACCTGCTGGGCATCGTTCAGCAGCAGCGGTTGCTGTTCGGAGCGATCGCATTGCTCGCGATGCTTGGCGCGGGTCTGATGGCGATGACACTTTCGCGCCGCTTCAGCCATCCCCTCGGCGAACTCGTGCGCAACAGCCAGCGTATGGGGCAGCTCGATCTGACGCCGTCAGCGGCCATCGAGTCGTCGTTGACCGAGGTGGATCAACTCGCCGCAGAGCAGGAGCGCATGCGGATCGCGCTCGACGCATTTTCGAAATACGTCCCTGTGGAGCTCGTGCGCGAGCTGTTGCGTCGCGGTGAAGCTGCGAAGATCGGCGGCAGTGAGCGCGATATCACGATCCTGTTCACCGATGTCGTCGGCTTTACGACCATCGCCGAGGCGATGACGCCCACCGAACTCACGCTCCACCTGGCCGAATACTTCGCGGCCTTGCTCGAGTTGATCCAAGAGGACGGATATGGAGACGTCAACGAAATCGCGGGTGATGGCGTGGTGGCCTTCTGGGGCGCTCCCGCGGACGACGACGATCACGCGTTTCACGCGGTTGACGCGATTTTGCGTTCTTGCGAGCGCCTCGCCGAACTCAATCTCGATTGGCGCCAACGCGGACTCCCCTCAATGCCGACACGCTTCGGGCTTGCGACGGGACCTGTCGTGGTGGGGAACGTGGGCGCCCCTTCGCGCCTCTCCTACGCGGCGGTTGGCGATACCGTGAACACCGCGAGTCGCATCGAAGGTCTCAATCGCATCTACGGAACGGAGGCGCTCGTGACGGCCGCCGTCCGTGAGCGAGCCGGCCAGGGCTATCGGTGGCGCCTCGTCGACGTCGTGCGAGTGAAGGGCAAATACGACGCGCTCGAAATCTACGAGTTGCTCGGCCGCACAAGTGAGATCACTCCCGAGGTCGACAGATTCGTCCAACGCTACGAAGAGGCTTTGGGATTGTTCCGAGACCGCTGCTTCGATGACTCGATCCATCTACTCGACGACCTCGCGGGCGAGCGCGCAGACGATTTGTCGGTCCAGCGCCTGCTCGCGCGCGCTCGTGCGATGCGAGACAACCCGCCGGGCGCCGATTGGGACGCTGTCAGTCGCTTCGAGGTGAAGTAAGGCAATGGCCATCCGAGCCGTCGTCTTCGATCTCTTCGACACACTCGTCGATCTGTCGATGCACGATCTGCCGCGGATCGAGATCGGTGGCCGATGCGTTCCCTCGACGGCCGGCGCTTTGCACGAAGTCGTCGCGGCTTACTCGGATATCGACCGCGAGCGTTTCATCGCTGCGTTGACCGAGGTCGATCGCGCGTTTCGCGAAACCCGCCACGCGCGCGGGCTCGAGCTGCCCTCGCTGGAACGCTTCGAGGCCGTGGTCGATCGACTCGGGATCGACGCACCGGAGCTTCCGCAAATTCTCACGGAAACCCATATGGGAATGATTCGCGGCCAGGTCAGTGTTCCCGAGAATCACGAGCGGATTCTCGGCGATCTCGCGCGCCGGGTGCGCTTGGGCCTCTGTTCGAATTTCAGTCATTCAGCGATGGCGCTGGGCCTGCTCGACGACTGCGGCTTTCGGGTCCATCTCGACGCGCTGGTGATTTCCGACGCAATTGGCATCCGCAAACCGCGCGCCGAGATCTTCGAAGCGGTACTCGCGGAACTCGGCGTCGCGCCCCAAGAGACACTTCACGTCGGAGACAACCTTTCTGCGGACATCGGCGGCGCCGCACCACTGGGCATCCGCACCGTCTGGATCACGCGACGCATCGCCGACCGCGAGGCCGCACTTCGAGCACACGAGGGGCCCGCGCCCGATTGCGTGATCGAGGATCTGTCCGAGATCGAAGGTCTGCTGGACGCCGTCTGACTTCAGCCCACAGCGCTCGGGTACGCGTTGGCGTTCAACCCGATCGCTTGCGATACGCCTCGCCGTCGTAGACCTCGGGATTCAGACAATTGGGCGCGCGCTCACCCTTCAGCATTGCCAGCGCATTGGTGGCGGCCTTCGTCGCCATCAGGTTGCGGGTGCCGCGGGTCGCGCTTCCGAGATGGGGAAGCAGGATCGCGTTCTCGAGCTCTGCGAGACCTTCCGCCATCGCGGGCTCGCGTTCGTAGACGTCCAGGCCGGCACCGGCAATAATCTTCTCGCGCAGCGCCTGCACCAGAGCTTCTTCGTCGACGATCGGACCGCGGGCGGCGTTGATCAAGTAGGCGGTTGACTTCATCAGCGAGAGTTCGCGCTCGCCGATCAAGTGGCGGGTGTCCTCCGAGAGCAGCGTGTGAACGCTTACGAAGTCACTTTCGCGTAGGAGTTCGTCGAGGTCGGCCCACTCGGCCTGGTCGTCTGCTTCGATGGCCTCGCGCGCAAACGGATCGTACGCGAGCACGCGCATGTCGAAGCCCAACGCGCGTCGTGCAACGGCCTGGCCGATCCGGCCGAAGCCGAGGATCCCGAGCACCTTCTGCCGACCGTCACCGCCCGCCGATACGTCTTCGCCGAGCAGCATGTTGGGGCCCCAGGCCTTGTAGTTTCCGCCGCGCATGTAGGTGTCTCCGACTGCGACGTTTCGCGCTGCCGACAGCAACAGCGCCCAGGTGAGGTCCGCGGTCGTATCCGTCAGCACACCCGGGGTGTTGCTCACGGGGATGCCCAACTCGGTGGCCACCGGCACGTCGATGTTGTCGAAACCCACCGCAAAGTTGGCGACGCCGCGCAGCCGCGAATTCGCCTCCATCACCTCGCGGTCGATGGATTCCGTGAGCACCGAGAGCACGACGTCCGCCCAGCGCACACCTTCGAGTACCTCTTCCCGGCTCGGGCAGGCTTCCTCGGCGCCGGGCCAGACCCGCAGTTCGACTCCGGCATCGCTGAGCAAATCGAGCCCGGCATCGCGAATCCGTCGGGTGACGAAAATTTTTCCAGTCATCGGGAGTGCCTCCTGTTGCGCTGGCGGTCGCCACCTGTCCGTCGGGCGCCGTAGCTTACCACCCCGTTTGAGGGGCGCCCGCATCCGCTACAGTTCCGCTTCCCATTCTCGGAGCCCGACAGCCGTGTCCTCTGCGCCCGATTCTCGACCCACGAGTGTGCTGGAAGCCAAGGCCCCCGACTTTTCGCTCGCAGAAGCCGAGGGGATAGCCAAACAATTCTTTGGTGTTAGTGGGTCGACTCGCCCACTCGTAAGCGAACGCGATCAGAATTTTCACCTGCTTTCCGGTGACGGTCGAGAGTATGTGCTGAAGATCGCGAATCCCGCCGAGGATCCAGCCGTTCTCGATTTCCAGACCAAAGGATTGCTGCACATTGCGCGCGTAAATCCGGAACTCCCGGTTCCTCATCTCGTAGCCACCGCTGAGGGCGCCCCCAGTTGTGTGGTCGAAGGCGCGGACGGGAGGCGCTTCATCACACGCCTGCTCAGCTATCTGCCAGGTGGGTTGCTCGGCGACGCTCAGCCGTCTAGGGCTCTTATGCGCGACGTCGGCGCGAGCGCGGCCCGGCTCGGCCAGGCTTTGCGCGGCTTCTTTCACCCCGCCGCGCGCCCCGAGCTGCTCTGGGACCTCACTCAAGCGCCCTCACTTCGCGAGCGAATCCATTACATCGAGTCCCCCGACCTTCGCCGCAAGGTCGAGGGCGTGCTCGACCGGCTCGCGGAGCAGGTGTTGCCCGCTCTCGAGGGTATGCGTGCCCAGGTGATTCACAACGATGTCAGCTGCAACAACACACTCGTCGACGGCGACCGAGTCGTGGGTGTGATCGACTTCGGCGACATGATTCACGCGCCGCTCGTCTGCGACCTCGCCGTACCGATCTGCGAACTGATCGTCGAGGTCGACGATCCCTTCGGTACTGCGATGGATATCATGGCGGGCTATTGCGCGGTCGAGCCGCTCAACGCCGATGAGATTGCCGTGGTATTCGACCTGGTGGCGGCACGGACAGCCATGACCATCACGGTCGCGGCTTGGCGCGTCGCCGATCATCCCGAAAACCGAGCCTACATCACCGCTGGATTCGACGAGTACTCGACGATGTTTGGCTGGCTCCTGGACCGGAAGTCGGATTTCTTTCACGCCTGTCTGCGCAACGCCTGCAGCTTGCCCACGTCGCCAAACGCGCCGCGTGTCGCGGCCTGGCTAAGCGGTCACGCGGCGGAAATCGGACCGCTGTTCGACCGGGATTTTGCACCCATTCGCAAGCGCGTTCTATCGGCCGAGCAGATTGCAGAGATGGGGAGCGATGCGGGCCGAGATTCCGGCGCGCTCTTCGACGTGATCGACGTCGGCTTCCATCCCCATGGCGCGCCCGGCTGCGGCGCGGATACGGCGGGTGGCGCGTCCGAAAGCGGCGCTCTGCACCTCGGAACCGATTTATTGGCGCGACCTGGCTGCGCGATCCACGCACCGCTTGCGGGTGTCGTTCAGCGGCTCGACCCAGTGGAATCGAAGCCCGGCCTTCGCGACTTGATTCTCGAGCACGATGTTTCGGACGGTGTCTGCTTCTACACCTGTTACGGAAACCTCGCCGAAGCGGAGTTGGGTGGCCTTCAGCTCGGAGATTCCGTCGAAAAGGGCGGCCCGATCGGTCGGGTTTCAGATTGCGGCGCGCCGATTCACTTCCAGATCCTGACCGATCTGCTCGAGGTTTCCGGAGGCTTTCCGCGCGTTTGTGATCCCAGCAAATGGGATGTCTGGTGCGATCTCTCGCCCGATCCGAACGCGATCCTCGCGATTCCCCAAGAGGCCTTCGCAGCGCAGGAAGACGATATCTAGGCGCTGCTCGCGCGACGTGTCGAGCGGCTCGGACCGGGCCTGGGCCTGTTCTACGACCGCTCGCTTCACGCGGTTTGCGCGCAAGGGGCGTGGTGGATCGACACTTCGGGGCGCACCGCAACACCCTCGAGATCAGGCCGCCCTTGGTTTTCAGCAAGGCCAACGCGGACCAGCTGGTCGCGGCGCTCGAGCGGGGGCTCGACGCGATCTGATCCGGGCGGTGGGTGAGACGGCCGAGATTCAAGAAGAACCGGGTGGTTTTCAACACAGGCGCTAGGAATTTTGCTGACTCAATTGCGCGATTCCTGTAGGATTCGCCTCTGCGGCCTCGATACCTGGGTTTCGCAATCGTGCAATGAGCGCAAGCAGCGGCCAGGACATCTGGGTTCCGCAGTAGACGCAAGTGAGGAGAGTAAGTTGGCTATTGGCACCGTGAAGTGGTTCAGCGACGAGAAGGGTTACGGATTCATTACTCCGGACGACGGAGGGGACGACCTGTTCGTTCACTTTTCGAACATCGGGGGCGACGGGTTCAAGTCCCTGCAGGACGGCCAGAAGGTCGAGTATGAGTCGGGGCAGGGTCGAAAGGGACCCGAAGCCACGAACGTGCGCCCCGCCTAGTTCGGGCCACAAAAAAATTTGAGTGCGACGGCCCCGGCCAACGCCGGGGTCGCGCATTTCTGGGGTAGGTCCAGTGCGCGGCGAATCGGGCAGAGGCCGGGGCCGCGTTTCTGAGATCACCCAGGGTCTGCGGTCGTGAAAAGGCGGCCTCCCGCTCTGGATCCGGACCCGATAGAATCAAGCGCTCTGGATCCCGGTCGGGATCTGGCGCCGGGCTGCAGCCGCATCGGTACGTGCGAGGATGTGTGCGCCGAATCCTCCGACGAGGAATTGAGAGTTTGGGATTTGAGGTCTGCGAAGACCTGTGAAGAATGGGGAGCGTAAGCTATGCCGATGAAGATCACCTTCGAACTCAGCGACAAGGACCTGAAATATTTCAAGCGCATCATCAACGAGGTGCGCGCGAAGAGCGCCGGCATCGAGGAATCGAAGCTGATCACCGGAGTCCGGGCGCTGATCGAAGAGATTCGCGGCGCGAGCGCCGCGGGGTTCGTCGTGCAGCGGCTCGAGAGTCTCGAGCGCATGGTCAAGATGCTCGAGGACAAAGAGTGGGACATGGAGGGCAAGGATCGCTCTCGGGTGGCGGACGGCCTGGTCTACTTCGCGGAAGGTGAGGATCTGATTCCCGACCGCATCCCGGGGCTCGGTTACCTCGACGACGCGATCATGATCGAGCTCGTCGTCCAGGATCTGAAACACGAGATCGAGGCTTACGACGACTTCTGCAAATACCGATCGAGCAAAGAGAAGCTGCTCGGCCGCAAGGATGCGATGGCCTCGCGCGAAACCTGGCTCACCGCGCGGCGCGGCCAGCTGCACTCGCGGATGCGTCGACGACGTCGGCGCGACCGCAGCAGCCGCGGCGGAGGATCCCGCTCGCCGGTGAAGCTGTTCTGATCGGCATCGAGCCCGATCCGTCCGGATGCGCGACCCGCTGAGCGGCGCGCGCATCCGGCTCCAGCGCAAACGAGGAAACCGTGCCCCCCTGCGCCGACAAACTCGGTCGACCGATCCACGATCTCCGGATCTCGGTCACCGACCGCTGCAATTTCCGCTGTCCCTACTGCATGCCCGCGGAACTCTACGGCGAGAACTATCAGTTCCTGCCGAAAGCTGAACTCTTGAGCTTCGAGGAGATCGAGCGGCTCGCGTGCCTCTTCGTCGATCTCGGCGTCGAAAAACTGCGAATCACCGGTGGTGAGCCGCTGCTTCGCCACGAGTTGCCGAGTTTGATCGAGCGATTGGCGGCGATCCCAGGCCAGCACGATTTCGCACTCACCACCAACGGCTATCTGCTCGAGGAACAGGCCGCAGTGTTGCGGGAAGCCGGACTCGAACGCATTACGGTGAGTCTCGACAGCCTCGATGAAGAAGTCTTCAGGCAGATGAACGGCCGCACTTTTGGCCCGCAGCGCGTTGTCGCGGGTATCGATGCCGCGGACCGCGCGGGGATCGGGAAGATCAAGATCAATTGCGTGGTGCAGCACGGCGTCAACGACCACACCCTCGTCGATCTCGCACGCGCGTACCGCGGAACGGGCCACATCGTTCGCTTCATCGAATTCATGGATGTCGGAACTTTGAATGGATGGGATCTCTCCCAGGTCGTGACCGCGGCCGAGATCGTCGAGCGAATCGGTGCGGAGTTTCCGATCGAGCCCGTTGACCGCAACTACCGCGGAGAAGTCGCCAACCGCTATCGCTACCGCGACGGCAGCGGTGAGATCGGAATCATTGCCTCGGTCAGCGAACCCTTCTGCGGAGATTGCACACGCGCGCGTCTCACCATCGAGGGCAAGCTCGTTACCTGCCTCTTTGCAGCCGGCGGTGCCGATCTGCGCACGCCGCTCCGCGCGGGCGCCTCGGACGATGAGCTGCGCAAACTCATCGAGGGTGTCTGGACAAAGCGAATCGATCGCTATTCGGAAGAGCGTGCCGAACTCACCGCAAGCGGCGATTCGTCGACCCACAAGGCCAAGATCGAGATGTACCAGATCGGCGGATAGATAGGCGGAGGAGGTTGGTGAATATTCAGCAACGTCCCTGCGATGCCCGTCCCTGCGATGCCGCGAGGCAATCCATGTTCGGAAAACCGAGGTCGCGATTTCCGAAGGTCGTCCAATGAAGCAGTCGATGATCGTCGCGCTGATCCTTTTGCTCGGCTCGAGCGCCTCTGCTCGGCTGCCCGATGGGGCAGCCGGCCTCGACGGTGCTTCCCTCCTGACCGATCCGGCGGAGCTGGAAGCCTTCATCGACGGCGCAGTGGCTGCCCTGTTGGAAACGCACGACGTTGCGGGCGGGACCGTCGCGGTGGTCAAGGATGGCGAGCTGTTCTTCGCCAAGGGCTACGGCCTCGCCAACGCCGAGGAAGGCTCTGAAGTCGTCGCGTCCACCTCCATGTTCCGGATCGCTTCGATCTCCAAACTCTTTGCCTGGACTGCGGTGATGCAGCTCTGGGAACTGGGAAAGTTGGACCTCGACGAGGACGTGAACACCTATCTCGACTTCGAGATCCCGGCATCCTTCCCGGAGCCGATCACGCTCACTCATCTCCTGACGCACACCGCCGGGTTCGAGGATCGGTATCGCGGGCTCTTCGCCTATGGCATCGAGGGCCTGGGCCCAATCGGTGAAGTGCTGGCGAATAACATCCCCGCCAGGGTGTGGCCTCCCGGAGAGGTGAGTGCCTACTCCAACTTCGGAGCGGGTCTCGCCGGTTACATCGTCGAGCGGGTTTCCGGTCTGCCATTCGAGCAGTACGTCGAGGAAAAGATCTTCGCGCCGCTGGGGATGAACTACAGCACGTTCCGGCAACCGGTACCGCCCGAACTCGAAGCCGATCTCGCCGCCGGTCACTCGTTTTATTCGGGCGAGCATCATGTCCAGGATTTCGAGTTTGATCCCGCTGTGGCCGATGGTGCCATGAGCGCCAGCGCGGGCGACATGGCGCGTTTTATGCTCGCCCACCTCCAGCTCGGCCGTTACGGCGAAAGCCGCATCCTCGAAGAAGCGACAGCGAGGAAGATGCACAGTCGGCTCTTCGCGCCGGACCCCAGAATTCTTTCGGTGGCTCACGGTTTCTACGAGGTGAATGCAAACGGCCGACGGGCCATCGCCCACGGGGGTGACCTCGCCTACTTCCACAGTGATCTCGTACTGCTTCCGGAGGAAGACGTCGGCATCTTCGTTTCTTTCAACAGCGAGAGCGGCGGGGATGCGCGGAGCGAGATCGTCAGGGTCTTTCTCAACCGGTACTTCCCGGAACCGAAGGCGGCGCGCGTTGATCCGCCGCCGGACTTCGCGGATCGTGCGAGTCGATTCACCGGCTGGTACCGGATGAGTCGGGCCCCATTCGAGAGCATCGAGAAGGTCATGTTCCTGGGCTTCGACGACGCAACGGTCTCTGCTACCGGCGACAACAAGCTGTCAATCTCGGTGATGGGCGAGCAGACGGAGATCGTC
>JAFDAW010000300.1 GCA_019313605.1 Deltaproteobacteria bacterium | reverse complement strand
CAGCGGTCTTCGAATGGCAGGCTCGCCTCTGGAATGCGCGGGCGAGTCAGACGAGCTTTGAGCTCGTCTCGGGTGTTCCGAAGGACTGGGAGCCGTTTCTCGATGACATCGGGGCGGCGTATCTCCCCTATCTCTGCGCCAACGCGGAGGGCTTCGCCGCCGGTCGACGCCGGCACGACGCCACGATCCAAGGGGTCCGATATCGCAACCTACCCGTCTCGCAGTATCGGGTCTGGTGTCTCGAGCGGCTGCGGGTTCACTTCGAGGCGCTTCCCGATGAGACGCGCGCGCAGGCTCGGGCGCTCCTCGAGCGACACGGATGCTGGGAACCACTCTGGCGAACCCCGAACCTCGAGTCGCGCCACGACCCGGACGGCCAGGTTCCGTTCCGAGGACGCAAGGTGCACTACGACCCCCGACGAAAAGAGGAGAACTGAACAATGGTGTGGCTGGACGGAGCCTCCGATACCGATCCTCGCGGACTGCACGGAGTGTTCGACGGGCGACTTGGATCATGAGTGCGGCCGTCACCGAACCGCGAGAGTGAACATCACCACGGCGAAGACCAGTTTCGGCAGACTCGCCACCTTGCCTGGGGGCACGGTGACTCGAAGATCGTCCGAAAGGTGGCGGTCGCGGAATCGATCACCGGCTGACGCTCCTGGTTTTCCGCCCGATCGCGCCAAGCGCTGTTCAACCCACGACCCCCGCTTCACGCAAGGCTTCAATGCGCGACGGATCGATCCCCCACGCTTCGAGGCACTCTTGCGTTTCCGCGCCCGGTACCGACGCGACGCGCGGCGCGCCAGCGTCACTCCGACTGAAGCGCGGGGCCGGTGCGGGTTGAGGCTTCCCCTCGACATCAACGAAGACACCGCGCGAAGCGTTGTGAGGATGATCTGGTGCCTCCAACATCGTCAACACCGGGGCGAAGCACACCTCGCGTCCCTCCATAGCGGCGCACCATTCGTCGCGGGTCTTCGTCTTGAAGATGCCTTCGACGCGCTCCTTGAGCTTCGGCCATGCTGACTGGTCCATCTGGTTGGGCAAGTCGTCACCCGAAAGGCCCAGCACTTCGAGAAAGGCCGCATAGAACTGGGGCTCGATCGCGCCGACCGAAATGTACTTTCCGTCTTTGCATTCGTAGACGTCGTAGAAGTGTGCGCCGGTGTCGAGCATGTTGGTGCCGGGCGTCATGTCCCAGAAGCCCGCCTGTGCGGCGCCAAAGATCGAAGCCGAAAGCAACGCCGCACCGTCACACATCGCCGCGTCGACGACCTGGCCTTCTCCCGAACGTTCGCGCTCGAGCAGCGCAGTCACCATGCCGAACGCCAGCAGCAGACCTCCGCCGCCGAAGTCGCCGAGGTAGTTGACCGGAGGCGTCGGGCGTTCGCCACGGCGACCGATCGTATGGAGTGCACCGGTCACGGCGATGTAATTGATGTCGTGCCCCACATCGTCTTTGTAGCTGCCCGATTGCCCCCAACCCGTCATGCGCCCATAGACGAGCTTCGGGTTGCGAGCACGACACACGTCGGGACCGAGTCCGAGTCGTTCCATCACCCCCGGTCGAAGTCCTTCGACGAAACCATCGGCGTGTTCGACGAGATCGAGCACAGCTTCGACGCCGCGCGGGTCCTTGATGTTGATCGAGGCGCTCTTGCGATTGCGGCCGAGGATGTCGGCGGGGCCACCACCGCCGCTCAAGAAACTGCCTCCGCCCACGCGATCGATCCGCAACACCTCGGCCCCCAGGTCGGCAAGCACCATGGAGCCAAAGGGAGCTGGGCCAATGCCCACCATTTCGATGATCTTGAAGCCAGCGAGCGGTCCGGGCATTTCGAGTCCTCTTTCGTTCGGCTGTGGTTGTTGGGTCGCTTCTTTGGAGCGATTCCGTCTAGCCAGGGAAGTGCTGCGCAAGTTCGCGCTGCTGCGTCTCACGACATTCTGGAGCGGGGCCGTTGCAATAGCAACGCCCCCGAACTCGTCTCCCCGACGCATACGCCGCATCCCGCAGCTCGATTTGCCTTCATTCGTTTGCCGCGAGCGGATCTGCGCGCGGCGGAAAGTTCCCGCGTGACGTCGTGGCCGGTTCCAAAGAACATCTCGTCCGGGGTCTGCCCCTCGAATGCGGAATGCGGCATCACTTCATTGTGGGCGGCGACGTAGAACCCGATGAGGCGACGAAGGGCGGTGGTGCTGTCCAGCGGATGGAGGAAGAGCCAGGAGTGTTTCAAAGATCGCCAGAATGCCTCGATCATCGAATTGGAAAACGTAATCTCCACTTGGGCCAGGACGCGCGTCAATGCCTCTCCATCAAGTAAATCATCAACTGCTCCGTTCACGTTCTCGCTTCCCGAGTCCGCGACCACGATCGTCTGCTCGGGACAATTTTTCAGCTGAAGGACAGCTTCACTCAGGATCCGACAGGTCCCGCCGCTACCGAGCTGATCCTCGAGTGTCCACGACAAGATCCGCCTGGAAAAATTGTCGATCACCGCATGCAGATACGCTCTCGTGCCATCGAGCAATCTGATGATCGTGACGTCCAGGTGAAGAAGCTCGCCAGGAGCCTTCGCTCTGAGGCCAATCTTCGGTTTGTCTGGGTGGACGCGAATCCGCGGTCGCCGCCAGCCCGTATTCTTGACCCGCCGGTACCAAGTTGATGGCGAAGCAAGGACTCTTCCGATTCGCTGAGCGTGAAGGGCCAAGGCTCGCAGAGACATGTGTCGGTGATCGTCGCTCTCGACCATCTTGCGCATGTTTCTAATTTCATCGGGAGTCAAGCGTGTGGGGGCGACTCGTGGACAGCTTGGCTGGTCATCGAGATCACACCCAGCCTCGGCGCGGCACCAACTGTGGTAGCGCGATGCCGAGAGACGCGTGATGCGCAGCGCCGCATCGAGCGGCAGGACCTTCCCGGTGCGCGCGATCGCCCGAAGGAGGCTCCTCTTGGTTTCTGCTTCCGGAAGTCGCTCGTAATCGAACCTTCGATACCCGAAGCATAGCAATCAGGAGGCCAACTACGGCTCCGAGCAGAGCGCTTCCACGCCGGAGCCGTTCGATCTCGACGATCAGCTCGGAAAGCTCGCCACCAGCGAAATCACAGGCAACGACATCAGTCGTGCCGCGGTGAATCCAGCTTCGAATGGTCGATCGGGGGATCTTCAGCTCGGGGAAGAGATCTCGGCTCCGGCGCTACCCTAAGCAACTGGAAATGCGCGCGTTTTCGGTCGGCTGACTTTTTGCACACTACGGGCATACTCGCCCGTTCCGGGTTTACGCCGCGGACTTGGCGTCTTCGGCGCCAGAGGACGACTTCTCCTTTCGGAGCAGCAGGGCGGGCAGG
>JAFDAW010000299.1 GCA_019313605.1 Deltaproteobacteria bacterium | reverse complement strand
TCGGTTGCGCTCGCGGGCTTCTCCGCGATCGTCGGACTGCTCGGCAATCGCTCCGGGCGATCCGATATCAAGGTCGACGCGCTTCGGCTTCAGGTGATGCTCGAGATGAGCCTCCAGGTGGCCGCTGGCGCGTTCATACCCGTTTTGGTCTCGCTCTTCGAGTTCGACGTCTGGACGAGCTGGCGAATTGCGACGGCGGCCTGGCTGGCGATCGCGATTCCGAGCGAGATCATCGCGTGGTTCCGCACGCGAGACATGCCGGACATGAAGTTGAACCGGCTGAACGTCAATACCGTCAACTGGATGCTGTGCCTGCTATCTGACGGCGTCATGTTCTTGGTGATGATTGGTTTCTTTGAATCCGACGCGGGTGCGGTCTATCTGCTCGCGCTCTTCGTGTATTTGTCCGTAGCGGCAATTCTCTTCGTGCAGTTTGCGGCATCGACCTTCATGCCGAGTGATCACTAACGTGAGGGCATTCGGGGCGATTCATCACATCGACATCACGGTGCGCGACCCCGAGCGTGCGCTCGAGTTCTATGATTTCGCGCTTCCTCTGATGGGATTTCGGCGGATCGAGGACGCCGACGAGGGGCCGCTCTGGGCCGGCGCGCAGGTCGAAGTCGGATTGCAGACCGCTCGAGCCGACTCGACGGCTGCACACGATCGGCGCTCTCCGGGTCTCCACCATCTCGCCTTCACCGCGCCGAGTCGAGAAGTCGTCGATGAACTCTACGCGAAACTCCAGGAGGCCGGCGTTCCGATCTTCGATTCGCCAGCCGACTACCCCGATTATGCGCCCGGCTACTACGCGGTCTTCTTCGCGGATCCCGACGACATCAAACTCGAGTATGTTTTTACACCCAAATGGCCAGTGTGATGCGGGCGTAGCCAGGTAGACGCATCGCAACGCAGCAACTCGGAACCGGGAGGAACGAAATGCGCAATTTCGCTGTCGCCAGTAGCCTGGTGCTCGCGGTGATCTTTCTCGCGTCTTGCCGTTCGGCGGATCCGGGTACGATCACCGTCTACAAAACCCCCACCTGTGGCTGCTGCGGGAAGTGGATCGAGCATCTCGAAGCAGGCGGCTTCGCGGTCGAGGCGATCGACGTGGAGAACGTAGGCCAGATCAAAAAGAAGAACGGGGTTCCGGCTGAGCTTGCATCGTGCCACACGGCGCTCGTCGACGGCTACGTGATCGAAGGGCACGTGCCCGCCGAGGACGTGAAGCGCTTGCTCGAGGAGCGTCCGGAGATCGCAGGCCTGGCCGTTCCGGCGATGCCGATCGGTTCACCGGGGATGGAGGGTCCGAATCCGGAGCCCTACGAAGTGATCGCATTCACCGAAGAGGGAAGTGCGTACACCTACGCGTCTCACGGGCCCTGAGTTTTTCGCGACGCCTCAGCGCTGCAGGATTTCGAGCATGGCTTCGTGCAGCTGGGTGTTGCTCGCAATGCTTTCGAGGCCGCTCGTGCAAGGCCCCTGGCCCGAGAAATCGCTCGTGCGTCCACCGGCTTCTTCCACGATCAAAAGCCCGGCGGCGACATCCCAGGGGCGGAGCTTCAGTTCCCAGAACCCGTCGAAGCGGCCGGCGGCGACATAACAGAGATTGAGGGCGGCGCTGCCGTCGCGCCGAATCGCCTGGACGGTTTTCGCAAAAACTGCAAAGTGGTCGAGGTTGTCGTCGGTCGAGCTGTGAACGTCGTACGCGAAGCCGGTCGAGAGCATCGCGTGGTCGAGCCGGGTTTCCTTACTCACCTTTAGCGGGCGATCGTTCATCCTAGCGCCGCGGCCGCGTACCGCCGAGAAGAGTTCGTCGAGCAGCGGGTCGTAGACGACACCCACCGTTGCGACGCCCTGCTGCTCGATACCGATTGAAACGCAGAAGCGCGGATAGCCGTGGGCGTAGTTGGTGGTGCCGTCCAGCGGGTCGATCACCCAGCGCCAGCCGGCGCCGGGAGTGTCGGTTCCGCCTCCCTCTTCGGCGAGGATTGCGTCTCCGGGTCGTTGCGCCTGGATCCCTTCGACGATCAGTCGCTCGCAGGCCCGATCGACGTCCGTGACGAGGTCGATGACGGCGCTCTTGGTCTGGATCTCGAACTCGCCCTCGTAGTTTTCACGCTGGATCTGGCCGGCCTCGCGCGCGAGGCGCTCGGCGAGTTCGAGAATCGCTGTGGCTTCGGCACTCATCGCTCAGGCGTCCCCGAGGCGAAAGAGCGTTCGCGCGTTTTCGCTGGTCGTGCGCGCGACCTCTTCGGCGGGCATCTCGTGGAGCGCCGCGAGCACCTCTCCGACCAAGGCGACGTGGGCGGGCTCGTTGCGCTTGCCGCGAAAACCCTGTGGGGCGAGCAGCGGCGCGTCGGTTTCGACCATCAGGCGTTCGAGCGGGAGTGCCTTCGCGACCTCTCTGAGCCCGCGATCGTTCTTGAACGTGAGGATGCCCGAGAAAGAGATGTAGAAGCCGGCCTCGATCGCGCGCTGTGCGAACTCGAGGGTTCCCGTGTAGCAGTGGAGGACCCCTTCGACTTCGCCCCGCGTTTCCGTCTGCCAGATGTCGAGCAATTCATCGAACGCGTTGGGTTCGTCGCCGCGCACGTGGATGGTGGCGGGCATTTTCCTGGAACGCGCGGTGGCGGCCTGCTCGGCGAAGACCGCGCGCTGCACTTCGCGGTCCGAGTTCATGTAGTGGTAATCGAGCCCGCACTCTCCGACGGCGACCACGCGCGGTCGAGCGATCAGTTCTTCGAGCAGTGTGCGCGCTTCGTCGTCGAACTCCTTGGCTTCGTGGGGATGCACGCCCACCGTTGCAAACACGCGCGGGTCGGCGGCCGCCAACTCCACGGCGCGCGCGTTGCCCGCAATCCCGTAGCCCGAACCGATCGCGATGAAGGTGTCGACGCCGGCTTTACACGCGCGATCGAGTGTGGCGGCGCGGTCGAGATCGAATTCGCCCGCCACCAGATGGCAGTGGCTGTCGAGCCACACGACTAGTCGGCCTCTTCGGGGACTTCGATTCGAGGGAAGAGCGCCGCACCCTTGGTGGTCGCGGTTCCGGGGGCGAGAACCCCCCAACGCTCGGCGTCGTCGGGAAGCCGGGCCGCCTTCAGCGCGTCGGGGATCCCGAGTCGATTGAGGATCTCCTGCGCGGTATCCGGAACGAACGGCGCGAGCAGCAGCGCGATCACGCGAAGTGACTCGCAGCTGGTGTAGAGGGTCGTCGCGACCTGTTCGGCGTTTGCGGGATCCTTGGCGGCTTTCCAGGGGGCGCGGGCCTCCAGGTAGCGGTTGACGCGATCGAGGAATTCGAAGATTGCTTCCAGTGCGCGGTGAAACTCGTAGCGTCGGATCGACCGATCGACGCG
>JAFDAW010000061.1 GCA_019313605.1 Deltaproteobacteria bacterium | reverse complement strand
GCCGATCTGAAATTGGGATCCGGGTAGGAGTTCAAAAGCGGCGGCGAGTGACCACCGCCGCTTGGATTCAAGTGTCTGGGGTGAAGGTGCGTTGATGCGAGGTTCTGGAAATCTCTTGCGTGCTTCAGCACCGGTCCGCTACTCGACTGGCGCCTCCCTCTGGATTTGCCTCATCGCGGCGCTGCTGCTCGGTCCCGCGGCGCTCGCACAAGAAGAAACACCTCTAGAGACGACACCGGCCGAGGAGGTCATCGAGTCACCGGCCGACGACGCTGATGAGGCATGGGAGAGCAGCGCCGAAACCGACGAGCCCGGCGATCCAGAAATCGAGGATCTCACCTCCGAAACCGAGCCGACGTTCGAGATCGATCCGTTCAAGAACACCGACATCGAAGAGATCCTGATCCAGGGCGAAGCCGGCACGGGTACCCCCAAGGCCGCTCCGATCTCCGTCATCGGCTTCGACATGGACACGCTTTCGAAGGAAGGCATCCGGGACATCCGCGACCTCGCGAACTTCACGCCGAGCCTCGAGATCAAGAGCGCCTTCGCTGCCACGAATCCCGCGATCTTCATCCGCGGCGTCGGCCTCGACGACTTCAACGCCAATGCGGCGAGCGCCGTGGCAATCTACCAGGACGGCGTCTACTTGCAGTCGGGTGCGATCCAACTTGCCGGATTCTTCGACGAAGAGGGTGTCGAAGTGCTGCGCGGTCCCCAGGGTACCTTCTACCGCAACGCGTCTGCGGGAGCGATCCTCATCAATTCGCGCAAACCCACAGAAGAATACGAGGGCTACCTCTCGAGTAGCTACGGCCGATTCAACCAATTCGACCTCTCCGGTGCGATCAGCGGCCCGATCGTGCCAGACTGGCTGACCGCACGCGTTGCGGGCTACTGGAACACCCGCGATGGCACCACGAAGAATCGCTGTAACCTGCAAGTCGCGAAAAACTTTTATCCCTGCAATGACGAGAGCGTCGGCGATTCCAAGGCAGACCCGCCGATCCTACCGAAGCCGCTCATTTCGCGGGGCATCGAAGCGCGGGTCAACGACGTCGACAACTACGGGATCCGGGGGTTGTTTCTCCTGGCGCCTCCGACGCTGGACATGGAGTGGCTGCTGAACGTCCACGGGGGACAGAACCTCGGACACGCCTACCAGTATCAACACCACGGGGTCAGAATGGTCCCTCCGGACATTCGTCAAATCGAATCTCCGCAAGTGGCCGACACCGGCCCCGTGGGGGATGCTCGGAGTTATGTCGATGACGACGGAGACCCTTTTGCGGGCGCGTACGACATCAACGGCCCTGAGGATCTCGACCTCTTCGGTACGAACCTCAAGTGGATCTGGCACTTCGGCGACAGCTACGAACTCGAGACCATCACCGCCTACGAGTGGCACGACCGCTACACCCTCGAGAACAGCGATGGGAGCCCATTCATTTCCTCGCACAGCGAGTACGCGGACACCGCCTGGCAATTCAGCCAGGAAGCCAACCTCCGCGGCGAGTGGATCGGGTCCGATTTGGGTGACGGCGGCTGGAGTATCGGGGCGCTCTACCTTCAGGAGGATCTCGAAGTCGATAATGTCTTCGATGCCATCGGCATCGCCCAGCTACAGTCGTACGACCAGAAACTGCGCAACTTCGGCACGTACATTCAGGGGGATTACACGATTCGGCCCGGCTGCGTACGGATCGGCTGCGATTTCAAACTGGATATCGGGCTCCGCTACAACGTCGAGTACAAGAAATTCGATATTACGGCCTGCCCCTACCCCAAAGGGAAATGCAACGAAAACAAAGTCACGCTCACTGGAACAGAAGACGAGCAGTGGGACGGCTGGAGCGGCGACTTCATCTTGGCCTGGTTCTACGACGACCAGGAAAACAACATCTACCTCGCCTACCACCGGGGTTGGAAGGGCGGGCACTTCAACGGCGGCGCCACCTCGCGCTTCGACATCATCACGGGCGTCGATCCCGAGATCGTCGACTCCTACGAAATGGGGCTCCGCGCGCATTGGTTCGACGGCCGCCTGATGACCAACGTGACCGGCTTCTACTACGACTACCAGGACCTGCAGGTCTTCAAGCTGCAACAGGAGCCGACGGCTGGTTTCACGACCGCCAAGCTGGTCAATGCCAAGAGTGCGGAGGTCTACGGAATCGAGTTGGATCTCGCCGCCCAGCCGATCGAGGGCATGAATATCACGTTCAACGCCGCCTGGGTGGAGAGCGAGTACAAAGAGTTCGTGACCCTCCTCCCCTTCAACTTTACGCCAACACCAAAACCCGGCGGAAGAACGATCGGCACGGTCAAGGTTTGGTTTCCATTCGACTATTCGGGAAATGACCTGATCGGATCGCCGCGTTTCTCATTCACGGGTTCGATCAACTACGACATTCCGCTGCCCGGGCAGCTCTTCGGGCGCGGACTCGGCACGCTGTCTCCTCGCTACTCGTTCAGCTGGAAGGACGACATCTTCTTCGACGCGGCCTCGGGCCAGGGGGCTTATATCAACTTCCCCGAGTCGTATTTTGGACAGGAAGCCTTCTGGATCCACAACGCGAGCCTCAGCTGGCGTTCCGAGAACGAACTGATCGAGGTCACCGGCTGGGTGCACAACTTCCTCGACGAGTACTACAAAACGTCTTCCGACGACCTGTCCCAGGGGCTGAATTACGTCCTCAATGCTTGGGCGGACCCGAGGACGTATGGTATCACTGTTAGCCTCTCTTTCTGATTGGCTGCCGATTTCAGACGGTCGCAACGCCTCGAGACGAGATCCGTTGTACGGCCACCCCTCGATCGCAAACGGCTAGTGGAGACGAGTGCATGACCGGTATGAATAAAGGAGTCGTTCTCGGTGTCTGGGTCGCGACGCTCGTGGCGGTCTTCGTGGCCGGGCGGGTGACGGCGCCACCTGAATCCGCTCCGGCTCCCGACGATTTCGGCGCCGCGATCCGCGCGGCACTCGCAGAAAAGGACGGGCTCGACCGCGCTGAGCGAACCGCGAGCGTCCTGCAGCAGCTCGATCCCGAAAACGTGCTCGAAGCCGCGGCCGTCTACGACCGCATGATCCACATCCTCGACGATCACGACATCCGCCCGTTCGCAATTGCCTGGGCGCGATTCGACCCCGCCGCCGCACTCGCACACTCAATCAGCTGGCCGTTCGTGGAAAAACAGAAGATGGGAGCCAGTGCGGCAATCGAAGGCTGGGCGATGAGCGATCCAATTGGGGCACTAGAGGCATACAAAGAGACCCGCGCCCGCCTGCCGGGCCTCTCAGAAGACATGTTCGTCGGGATGCTGGCGGGCTGGCTGTACTCCGGCGAGGGGGGGCTCGACGAATACCTCGCGGGCCTTTCAAAACAGCAGCGCGACACGGCGATCACCCGAGTGGTCGCAAGACTCATGCGCGCGGGCGGAATCGACGCCACGATATCCTGGGCGAACTCGATCATCCAAAATGATGCATACGAGAAAAGATTCAAGAGGCTGGCGTTCCGGCGTGGGATCCGCATGGTCGGGCGGTGGGATCCGGAGCGGGCCGCGGCGTGGGCGATGGAATACACGGACCAGGGTTTCGCGAGCGACGCACCGCGCATCGTCGCCGGACTGTGGGGGAGGCGAGACGGGCAGGCCGCCATGCAGTGGGTACGCGACCATCCGGATGAGGAGTCGCACGAGCTAGCGGTCCGCGAAGCTTTCCGCACCTGGCTGGGATCGGACCGAGAGGGCGCCGTCGAGTGGCTGGAGGCCGAGACCCTGATCGCGTTTCACGACCCCGCGATCCTCTTCTACGCAAAAGACCTGAGTGATCGTGTACCCGAGGAAGCGATCGGCTGGTGCGAGCGCATCCACGATTCAGACGAACAGCTGCGCTGCCTCAAACTCGCCGCCGCAAAGTGGTATCAACGGGACGCGGTAGCCGCAGAGACGTGGCTCCAACAGAGTCCGCTCGACGAAGAGGCGCGCCGCGACGCGCGAATGCCGCCCGAGAAGATTCGAGAGAAGAAACGCAAGGCTCGGCCAGGACAACCGCCCACACTTTGACTCGCCCAGGGCCTGGGCCGAGACTCGAGCCGATTCCGCACGTCACACGCTCAGTCGGGCGACGAGACGAGCTTGGCGAGGAACCCTGGCGCGCCGGTCGCTACTCGGCATTCAAGCGCGCGAGTTCCGCCTGCGCGTCACCTCTCTCTGGAAAGTCACCCGCTGCGAGCGCTGCATTCAGCTCCCGTTGCGCGCCCGCTTCGTCGCCCACCACAGACAGCGCCATCCCAAGCCAGTAGCGGGTCGAAGGCCGATCGGACTCCAATTCGACCGCGCGGCCGAGCGCCTTGGCGGCCTGCTCGGCATTACCGCGCACCAGGTAGGTCCGGCCCAGAATCTCGAGAGCGTCCGGACCGCCGAGAAGACGTACCGCGCGACGCGCCAACGTGTGGGCGCGCTCTGGATCGCTCTCGATCAGCTGGCGCGCGCGCAAATTTGCCGCCTCTGCGTGAAGCGCGTCGCTGAGCAGCAGCGCGTCGAGTCGCCGCTCGACTTCGGCGTCGTTACCCGCGGTGATGAACAACTGGATCGCTTGCCACGCGTATTCTGACGCATCGGGGTCCGCCTCAATCGCGCGATCGTAGAGTGCGATCGCCGCCTTTCGATCGCCGAGCTCCGCGACGAGTGAGGCGAGTTTTGCGATCGCTGATGCGCGTTCCGGCTCGAGAGTCAGTGCACGCTCGAGCGCCTCGCGCGCGAGATCCGACTCACCGCCCGCCCGCAGCGCACTGGCGCGCACTTCGTGAAACAGCGCCAGATCGGGTTGTGCGGCGACCGCCGCATCGGCCGCGCTCAGCGCCTCGCCGCCCTTCCCCGCGGCGACGAGGTAGTCGACCAGCGCCTGAAGTGCAGAACCGTTGCTCGGCCGCGTGAGATCGAGGTTCGATTTCCGAATGAATTCGATACCCCGCGCGGGGCCTCCGCGAGACGCGCGAATTGCGGCGATTTCCGTGATCACCACCCCTCTTTGGCCCGGGATCTCGCCGAGGCGTCGAGCCGCGTGCTCGATGCGCCCCTTCTGACCGGCCCGACTCGCGAATCGGATCGCCTCCACGAAACTCTCCGCATCGCGGGGTGTTTCGCGCCAATAGCGTTCGAGGACGGGAGGCGCCTCCTGGTCGCGGCCGAGCGCTTCGAGCAGCCGCAACAGACCGAAAAGCGCGTCCCTGTTCTTGGGGTCGGCGCGCAACGCCTCGCCGTATTCGTTCACCGCACGCTCGTAGTTGCCGAGCTGCAGGGCGGCCTCGGCGACGAGTTCACGCGCGGCGCTGTTATCCGGCCAGAGCTGGAGACCTGCCTCGAGTGCCTCGATCGCCTCGCCTGGCTTTCCGCGAACCAACAGCAGGCGACCGTGCAAGAGGTTCGCAATCACCGGATCGCCTTCGAATTCGGGGAGGATCTCCTCGGCCTTGTCGTAGTAGCCCGCTCGGACCAGCAGATCGACGTACTCGGCGAGCAGCAACGACGGACTCTTCCCCATCAATGCCAGCCCTTTCGCCATGGCATCCGCGGCCTTCGTGAGGTCGTCGCGCTGTTCGTGGTACTTCGCGAGCATGAACCAGGCCTGTTGATCGTTCACTCCATCTTCGGTGGCGGCGAGCAGCAGCCGCTCGGCTTCCTCTGTCTCCCCGGCATGACTGAGCCGATTTGCGAGGGCGTCGATGAAAACCAGGTGGGTGGGCTCCGCCTCAACGGCGCGACGCAGGATCTCGGTTGCGCGTCGCGGTTGGCCGATCTCGTTGAAGAATTCGATCGCGGCGAATACGATCATTTCCTCCGCCGGAAATTGCTCCAGGCAATCGTTCCAGAGCAACTCGGCGGCTTCGGGGTCTCCCTTCTCCTTCATGAAGGTCGCCGTACCCCCGCAGACCCGCGGCTCCCAATCGAATCCGCCCTCCAGGTTCTCGATCGCTTCGCCGATCTCTGCGAGCGCCTCCTCAGCCTCATCCGCCCGATCGAGATTGAGCAACGCCACGAGGCGCGAGACCAGCGCGTTCGAATCGCCTGGCTTCAGCTCGAGCAGGCGCTCGACGTCGGCAAGGACTTCTTCGTTCTGCCTCGCCTTCAGTCGCGCAGCGATCAGAAGTCGAAGCACATCGACGCGGTCCGGCGCGAGTTCGAGCACCTTGTTCGCCGCCAGTGCCCCGTCCTCGGCGCTACCGCCATTCAGGATCGCCTGAACGAGCAGGATTCCGTCGTCGATCGCGCGGTCGGGATCCTGCGCGGCCTTGCGAAGCGGCCAGATCGCGAGCGCGCTTTGGTCGGTCTGCAGCAGCGCGAGGCCGTAGAGATGATTGAGCTCGGGATCGTCCGGGGCCTCGTCGAGCCGGTCGCGCAGCGGTTCGATGGTCTCCGCGAACCGCCCACTCTGCTGGAAACTGCGAAGATCCTCGAGTTGCGCCTCTGGACTGCATCCGCCCATCCACGCAAATGCGATGATCGCGACAATAAGCCACACGCGGCCGGGAAAATGTGCAACTTTGAGACTCAACTCGCCTCCTCTCTTCTTAGCTATATGCGTGGCAGTGAATATCTTGCCACCCCGGGGGGGTAGCAAATACCCTAAGAGATAAAATTCTTGACAATTCGCCACTTTTTCTGCGAGTGTGGCGTGTGCAAGCGCTTGACTGCAGCGGGCAATCCTCTGATAAACCGCCCCGTTAGTCAACCGGTCAGTTTCTGAGATCCTCAGATCCCGAGAATCGAGATCTGAAAATAGGGGGCCGCATAAGATGGCTAATCTCAAGTGTCACAAACTCGTTTCAATGCTCATCGCAGTCGCAGTCGTGGCTGCACCGCTGCTATTAGTCTCCACCCAGGCAGACGCTGCATCGGGACTGTTCCGAATGAAGCGGACCTGGTGGGGCGGCACGGCTACGACCGAGTCGCCGGATCCGTATATCAGCAAGGACTTCCACCCGCGTGCAACGGGCCCGAACAAGGCGGGCCCCGCGGCGGCGTACGTCGGCAGCACCTCGCCCGCTCCGAGGTTTACGGCTCCTAGTAAATTCATCATCGACTACACCTACTACGGCGCGTGTGTGCCCGGAACCTGTTTCCCGGGCTATCCGGAATCGAAAGCGTGGTACTCGTACTGGAATGTGAAGGGAAGCTTCCGACCGAACAACTCGCAATATGGCGGCGCGTCAGGGCCCACGACGGTGGTTTTCGCCACCACCATGGGCAATCCCACGCCGCCGCTCAACCAAGGCAATCCGGTGTCACCGACCACCACACCTTGTGTGGGTGGGGGGCACGCCAATTGTGGCACCTTCGCTCACGACCTCGGTAGTCACATGGCTGGCGATCCGATTTCATTCGTCGGCGGAAACTACGATAAGAGCCGGGCCGGATCGATCATGGTCACACCGGGCGCTAACCGCTTCGGCGGCACGATGCATTTCTTCTACGGGGCCAACCACACCTACTACCAGAAGATCACCGCCAATTATCCCTACATCTCGAAAGCCTACGGACCCCAGATGGATGTTCGAGCACTGAGTGCAAACACGGTGCTCGGCGACGTTCAATACGGTGGCCCGTTCAACATCTACCGAATGACGACCTACGGCAACTACAGGACGACCACCGGTACACCGGGCGATCCCGGCGGCTACTACTCTCGCAGGGTTCCGTATTTCTACACCCTCGCTCCGTTCACAACGGGGATGATCTCGGCCTGGGAGCCGCATGGTGCCACCAATACCGTGTTTACACTCACTGGCTACGACAACCGCACACCCTCGACGGGCGGCGGGTTCCAGCTCAGCGGCGTGATCTCGATGGTACGCCCGCGCCTCGTTCACACCTATCAGATCCCGCGCGACCCGCAGGATCCGATCGTAATGGCGTGGGCATCGGGCAGCGCCTGGCAGATGGACTTCTTCTTCCTCCCGGAGCCCGGGAGTACGGTGATGCTGGCCTCTGGACTCGTAGTCCTGGCGGGCCTGTATCGACTGCGAAGGCGATAGCCCAAGCCCAACCGCACGGCAGCGACTGCGTGTAGGTATTTTCAAGGGCGCGCCGAGGGGAGCCTCCCCTCGGTGCGCCCTTGATCGTTTCTCGCAACCATCCTAGGTTCCAATCGAATGAGCGAACCCGAACACCGAGTGAAACCGCGCCGACCGGTGCTCGAGGTAGTAGCGGCGATCGCCGCCATCGCGCTCCTCGCGGCGGGAATTCGACACTTCTTCGACGGCGAGGCCGAGCGCCCGGACTCGAGGCCCACAGGCACGATCGAAGACGTACTCGCCCTCCGCGATCGAGACGACGTCAACGTGCTGTTCATACTCGTCGACACACTGCGGGCAGACCGACTCGGCTGTTACGGCTACGAGCGCGATACGAGCCCGAATCTCGATGCGCTCGCGGCGACCGGCATCCGCTTCGCGCAACAGGTCTCCCAGTCGTCGTGGACGAAGTGTTCGATGTCCTCCCTCTGGACGGGGCTTTATCCGGCGCGCACGCGCAGTCTGCGCGCCTATGACGTGCTCTCGGAGCAAGCGACGACTCCGGCCGAGATCTTCCAGGAGGCGGGTTTCCGCACGGCGGCCGTCTGGAGAAACGGCTGGATCGCTCCCAACTTCGGCTTTTCTCAGGGCTTCGAGATCTACCTCAGCCCACTCGCGCCACGCGGCGCCAAGATGAGGCGCATCGACAGCCCGAACATCGCGCTCGAGGGAAGCGACGGCGATATCATCGATTCTGCCCGCGAATTCTTGAGGGCTCACGGGCACGAGCGTTGGTTCCTCTACCTCCACATGATGGACGTCCACCAGTACGCCTACTCGGAAGACACTGCGCTGTTCGGCACCAACTACTCGGACTCTTACGACAACTCGATCCGCTGGGTGGACAGTCTGCTCGGGCATCTGTTCGACGAACTCGAACAACGAGGCCTGCGCGAGAACACCCTGATCGTATTCAGCGCGGATCACGGCGAAGCCTTCGGCGAACACGACGGAGAAGGACACGCTCGCAACGTCTACGGCGAAGTCACCACGACCCCGCTGATCATGGGCTTTCCGTTTCGCCTGGAGCCGGGGATCGTCGTCGAGGCGCGCTCCGAAAACGTCGACCTCTGGCCAACCGCTCTGGAACTCGTGGGCGTGCCGCCGCTCCCCGACACGGATGGACAATCTCTCGTGCCTCAGATCGAAGCTGCGGCGGCTGGCGCGTCAGACGCCGACGCGGAGGGGGTCGCGATCGCCCACCTCGACCAGAGCTGGGGGAGAGACCAGCAGAAGCCGCGGCCAATGGTCTCCTACACCGAGGGGCGCTGGCGCCTGATCTATCGCGCACACGCCCCGAAGACCTCGGAACTCTACGACAAGTGGGAAGACCCGCGCGAACAGCGAAACGTCGCAGATGAATGGCCGGAAGTACTCGAAGACCTCACGGGGAAGGCCGAAGCCTATCTCGCAAGCCGTCCCCCACCCTGGGGTGATGACGCACCCACCGTCGAGATCAACGAAATGCAACTCCACCAACTGCGCGCTCTGGGCTACGGGGTCAAATGATCCCCGACCAAGGCTCACACGTCGCCAACCGACCCTCCGTCGAAGTACCCGGTAACGTAGGCAAGCGGGGCATCGCGCGGAGTCTGTGCGCGAAGTCGGCCACCGCGACCCTCGGTGCGGCCTTCGTGGTTGCGACGACCCTGCTCGCCGGTGGATGCGCAGAAGAGGCCGAGAGAGAACCCGAACAGACGGTCGAACCGAAGCCCGCGGCTCGCACGCCGCGCCAGACAGCGCCGAGCGAGGATCCGCCGCTTGACGGACCGGAATTTCGCTTCCAACGAAAACTGGACTGGTGGACTCACGCGCTCGAGGTGCTCTTTAACGGCATCGATCTCAGCGAAGAGCAGAGGCACGGGGTGGACGAAATTCTCGAGGCACAGCTGAGCACGCGGCTCCGCATGCAAGAGCTCGATCTCACCCTCAGCGCCGCCCGCAAAGCGCGCGACACGGAGCGCATCGATTCCGCCAAGAAGGATTTCAGAATCCTCAAGGCGCAGATCAAGCAACCGCACGAAATCTACGAGGAAATGCGGGCACTGCTCGACGAAGAACAGCGTCCGGCGTTCGACATGAACCGCGCGCGGCACATCGCCGAGATCCAGGGATCGGGGCAGAGCCGTCCCGATGAGCGCGCAAAGCAAAACGAGAAAGAGTAAGCGCGTCGGAAGATCAAGCGATCATCCGCCGCCGGTCGAGCGTGTGGTGGGATCAGGTGTACCGCGAAGATGGAGCCGGGCACCCGCCCCGCTCAGTCGAAGCCCACCCAGCTAAATCGCAGCCCGCCGCCGCCTTTGATGTTGAAATCGTCTCGCACAACGGAGTAGGCCGCTACGCCATTGGAGTCCGCGAACTCTGTCGTGTCATCGCTGACCAACCACAGAAAGCGTGCCTCTGCGTAGAGCGATACCCGGATAGGCCGAGCCGATCGGAACAAAGCCAGCGCGACCTCGAGCCCCGCACCGACGCTGTGATCGGTGGTGGTGGCTGTTGTGCGGCTCTTATGGGCAAAAAATTCGCGGAGACACGGTGCGCTGGCCGGACCGCAAGGCACCGGATCCACCCTCGGAACGGGTTCGTCTACCGTCGTCAAACCCGACGGCAGGTCGATCTTTTCCACGCTGTACTGAATCGAAGGTTTGATGTAGAGCAGCAACTCGGTGGCGATTGGCACACCGAACGCGACCCCCAGCCCCGCGTACCACGAGGGGTTATGAAATCGCGCGCTTATTTCACTCCCTTGCCCCTCGAAATCGTCGGGATAATCAAAAATCCCCTCGCCATTACTAAGGTAGGTCGTGAGGGCCCTCTCCGGTTGGATGTCTACGAAAGCATCTCCGTCCCTGAAGATCTTGTCACTCGAAAACATCTGGAACTGCGCCCCGCCCTTCACAAACAACCGCGGACGCCCGGGCAGGCTTTCGAACTCCGGCCCCATCAGCTCTCCGCCAATTCGATACATGAGCTGGCGCTCAGCCTCTTTCTGAGCCCCCTGCCACGCGGGCGGGTTGATGAAATTCGTGACCGTCGTATCGACGTTGTAGTCGAAAGTTTCGAATCCGGTTTCGATGGACGGGATCCATCTGGGCTCCCGAGGCCCCTCGTCCTCCACTACCTCGATCGGCTCGGCGAGGGGCGCGGGCTCCGGTTCGGGTTCCGGCTCGGCGAGGGGCGCGGGCTCGGGTTCAGGTTCAGGTTCGATCTCGTCAGCTAGCGCGGGAACGGCGAAGAGCAGCAAGGCGACGAGCGCGGCAAGACCAGGCAGAGTCCGAAACGCCACCGCGTCCGCTCCGCGCGGCGCTCGGCGGCGCCCCAGCAAATTCAAGGACGCGCCGCTGCTGGATCGAACTGAAAGCACCATCAACGCTACCACCTTTCGCAATCTGAATTCAGCACGCATTCGACCGGAACTTGACTATAACCTGCACGCAAGCCCCATGAAAGCATGTGCGGCACCTCGCGACACTCCGAGGGCATCGTTCAAATCGGGCCTCCAAGGGGGATTTGCGTCTCGCTCCAGACTCGGTCGGCGGATGGGTTCCACTCCTGTGAATGCGGGGGGAAATTCATTGTCCAGCTAGGGAAAAACCGGATCACGCCTCGAGCGCTCCCCGGGCAAGAGCGCTCTAT
>JAFDAW010000060.1 GCA_019313605.1 Deltaproteobacteria bacterium | reverse complement strand
GACATCGAACGTTCACTCCGAGATGCCGGCGCGTGGGATTTCGTTTCGGAACTTCCGGAGGGTGTCGACTGCTCGGTGGGCGAGCGCGGCATGCGACTTTCGGGCGGCCAGCGGCAGCGAATTGCGATCGCGCGCGCGCTGGTTCACGGCGCAAAGTTGCTGGTCTTCGATGAGGCGACGACGGCCCTCGATCCGGAAAGCGAAGCCTTCGTACTGACGGCCATCGAAGCGCTGCGCGGACGCGCGACCGTGCTCGCCATCTCGCACCAACCGGCGCTGATGGGCGTGGCCGACCGGATCTACCGAATCGCCGATGGAAAATGTACGGAGATCGAAGCCTCTAATAGCTCCGATCGCGCCGCATCCTGACCCTCTCAGAGCTTCACAGAGGCCGCTCTCAATGAACGGGTTCAATTCACTCGTACTCGCAGGGCGTCGCGACGCGGAAAATCCGTTCGCAGAAGTCCAGGGCGATACCCACCGGGCCCTCCTCGACGTGGTCGGGGTGCCGATGTTGGTTCGCGTCGTTCGCGCCCTGCGCGCTTCGGCGAGCGTCGATCGCATCGCGGTGAGTATCGACGATCCGGGCGCTTTCGAAGCCGTCGCCGAACTCCGCGAACTCGAGACCCGCGGCGAGATCACCTGCCACGCGAGCCTCCCGTCGCCGAGTCGCAGTGTGCAGGACGCGCTGAACAATCACTGGCTCGGAGATCGGGTATTCGTCACCACGGCGGATCACGCGCTGTTGACGCCAGAAATCATCGATCACTTCGCGGCGTGCGCCGATCAATCGGACGCTGACTTGGCCGTGGGAGTCGTGGCCGAATCGGTGCTTCGAGCCGCCTATCCCTCGACCACCCGGACCTATCTGCGATTTCGAGACGGTGGCTACTCGGGCGCCAACCTCTTCGCGTTCCGATCGCAGCAAGCCCTTCGCGCCGCCGAATTCTGGGTCAAGGCGGAGAGTTTTCGCAAGCAACCCTGGAAACTGGCGCGCGCCTTCGGCCCGATGACCTTGTTGCTCTTTGCGCTGCGCCGGCTCAGCTTCGAAGAAGCCCTCGAACGCGCATCCCGCGCGATCGGCTGCCGAATCCGCGCGGTGTCCCTTCCGTTTGCGGAAGCCGCCATCGATGTCGATCGACCGTCGGATCTCGCTCTGGTGTCGGAGATTTTGTCGACGCGAGGCGAAACGGCGGGTTGAGCGCGCGGATTCGACCCGCGACGGCCGCTCTCACCCGAGATTCCGTCAGCCCACCAGCACCCGCTCATCTTCGGCGCAAAATCGGCCCGAGTCGCGATCGTACCCCCGGATTCGCAGCGCAATCCGAAACCGCGGATCGTCGCTTCCGTGATTTCGCTCGATTTCGTAGACGTGGTACTGGGCGCGGCGCTCCTCCCTCTGCCCGATGTCGGACGCCGAACGCACGCCGACGACCGGGATCGCGCCGTTGGGTCCAGCGATCTCTGCGATCAACGTGCGGTGATTGTGCCCGTGCACGACGAGGTCGGCACCCGCGCGACCGATGACACTCCGGAGCGGCTCCGCATCCCTCAACCATCTCCGCGTGTGCGTGGCGCCCACGGTAATCGGATGGTGGATCGAAATCACTCGACAGAGGTCGCGTTCGGCGAGGCCGTGAAGCATGCGTTCGAGGCGATCGAGTTGGGCATCACCCAGGGTTCCGCTCGCATCGAACAGCCGTGTCGGCAGCGCGGAACACAGCCCGACCACAGCCAGCGGGCCGCGAATCCGCAGCGTGGGAAATCGATCTCGGGGATCGGAAGCCTCCGCGGCGGTATCCGCTTCGTCGGATTCGAAATAGTCCGACCAGAGACTCCACGATTTGGACTGCGCGACGCGCACGTAGGCGTCGTGGTTTCCCGGCACGATCGAGACGTCCCGCGCGTCACCGAGCCGCTTCAATCCCTCTCGCGCGGCGCTGAACTCCGATGTGAGCGCAAGGTTCGTCAAGTCACCGGTCACCACCAGGTGGTCGATGGGCGCCTGGCTCAAATCGTCCATCAACGCGTCGACGACAGAGGTGCGGTGGTAGTGCTGGCGCCGGATCTGCCAGGAAAGCCAGCCGAAGAATCGCTTGTTGAGCAGCTGGAGCGGATTCTTGACGACGACGGGCGTCGCGTGAAGATCCGATAAATGCCCCAAAGAAAACACGGACTTTCCTCTCTCACAGAATTACGGGGCTTTTTCCCTCTAACGGGATCAGGGGGTGCCCCTCCAACAGGATCAGGGGGGGCCCCTCCAACCGAATCGGGGGTGCCCCTCAACCAGAATCGGGGGGTGCCCCTCCAACAGAATCAGGGGGTGCCCCTCAACCAGACCGGGCGGCAAGGCTAACCCAGCTCCTAGCCCTGTGATACTCTCGCCCGCCGCTCACGAAGCCTCCCTCGAACATCGGCGGAATCGGATGCCACAGTACCCCGCTGGCAGTGCCCCCTCGGCATGGATCATCGAAAACGAGCGCGCTCGCGAAGTCGAGATCTGGTCGCTCACCACTTCTGAGCGCCACCGCCGCCTCCTCGCGAGAGCTGGTTGCGAATCCATCCGCTCGCTCGACGCGAGCGAGCAGCCGAGTGATCTGAAAGCGCCGAGCGTGATGATCGTTCGATCCGACGCCATTCTCGACGAGCGGCTCGTCAAGGGTCTGTTCGCGGC
The DNA here is from genome assembly GCA_019313605.1 of Deltaproteobacteria bacterium. GTDB lineage: Bacteria > Myxococcota_A > UBA9160 > UBA9160 > SMWR01 > JACZVU01. Next base: position 9,052 of record JAFDAW010000060.1, on the reverse strand, counting down.
CAGCAACACGATTCTCGTCGCGAACCGCAAACAACACGCCGGCTGGGGAGGCGCTGTCGCCGCGCACGTAGACGGCGAGCATGCCGCCGAAGCCTTGCGCCGCTTGCGACGCGCAGCAGAGGGCGAGCAGCCAACCGAGGCGGAGGCGTCCACGGGCGACATCCGGCTCGCCGCACCGGGCGACCTCGCACCCGCCTACTCCGCGCAGTTGCGCAAATACGACCCGCCGTACATCTACCCCGCTCGCGCAGAGAAGATCCGCGAGATCGAAGACCGCATCTTCGATTCGTCCTACAAGGGTGCCACCGACCTGGTCACGAAGTGGCTTTGGCCGCGCCCGGCGGCAGCCGTCGTGCGCGTGCTGGCGCGCGCCCAGGTCCAACCCAATACCGTGACGGCGCTGAGTTGGATCCTCGCACTGGTCGCGGGGCTGCTCTTCTGGAAGGGCTCATTCGCGTTGGGGTTGGTGTGCGGCTGGCTGATGACGTTTCTCGACACCGTCGACGGCAAGCTCGCGCGCGTCACGTTGACCTCGAGCCCCTTCGGACACATCTTCGACCACGCGCTCGACCTGATCCATCCACCCCTCTGGTACCTCGCTTGGGGCCTCGCTGCGTCGGGGAGAGTCGACGCCGCCACGATCGTGGTCATCGCGGGCTATCTGCTCGGGCGCGGGCTCGAGGGCATCTTCATCCTCGCGTTCGAGATCGAAACCCACTGCTGGCGGCCGATCGATACGCTTTTCCGCACGATCACGGCCCGCCGCAACCCGAACCTGCTGCTGCTCAGCGTGGGAACCCTCGGCGGGCGACCGGATCTCGGGATGGTGATGGTCGCGATCTGGACCGTCGTCTGTATGGGATTTCACATCGAGCGCATCCTGCAGGCGCTGTTCGAGAAGTCTCGCGGAATTCGAATCGAAGCCTGGGACGAGACGTCTCAATCGGAGCCGGAACAGCAGCCGGTCGAATCGCAGCAGAATCTCGAGGGTGTCGATTGAGCTTGCGAACAAGCGCACCAGAACCCGCGCAGTGCCGGGGCCGACGACTCCATCGAAGGCGATGGCTGGCCAGCGGATTCGCGGCCGCCGTCCTGCTCGCACCGCTGGCCGCGATGGCATCCGCACGCGGAGACCGGTTGTCGCATCTCGGCGACAGCGACACCGCGTCTGAGTACTGGAACATCGTCGCGCACTTCGACTCGGACCATCACCTCTTCGCCCGGTTCCTGATCACCAACGAAGGTCCCGGCGATCGAACCGCGATCGCGACCTGGCAACTCATCGATCCGAACGGAAAGCGAACCGAGTTTCGCAACGGCCGGCGCAAGAAGCGCTGGACGCTGGGCCCAAAAGGCGATCGCATCGAGATCGGATCGAGCATCTTCGATCAAAGCGCTGCGATGCACCGGCTGGAATACGACAGCACGAAACGCGGGATCCGCGTCGCGTTTCAATACTCGCCGAATGGACCGGTGGGATGGCCAGAGGCTGCGAACGACCCCTACCCGTTCGACCTGCTGGAATTGGGAACTCCGGTGACGGGAACCATCTGGCTCGAGGGGATGGACGAGACCGCTTCTGTGCGCGGAACGATCACGATCACCCACACCTGGATGGAAGAAAGCGAGGCGGACCTCGCGCTGCGGAGAATCGAATTCTCGTCCACGGGCGGCGCTGAGCCGTCCATTTACGTCACGGACCGGACAGCACCGTCTGGCGAGCGTGAGCGCTGGTTGGCGGTCGCGCGCGACGGCAAATTGCTTTATCAAACCAGCGACTTCGAGCTGGATGGGGTCGATTCTTCAATCGGCAATAGTAGGGATTATCCTACACCGGCAAAGTTGCGAATCAGCAGTGCCGGGCTCGAGGGCGTGATTCAGACCGGCCCGCGACTGGCCGATATCAATCCACTGGAGGCGATCCCCCAACCGTTTAGATTCCTGTTATCATTCCGCCTGCGTCCACACCGAGTGTGGGCGCGCGCGTCGTTTGAGGTCAGACTGCTTGAGGTCAGACTGCTGGTGGGGCAGCACACCCCGGAGACTGTGATAAAGGGTTCCGGCATCACGACGGTCACATATACGAATCCCCTCCCCCCGAAAGTTACGCAAACCGGAAACTAGGATCTTAGGAGCTTAGTCCGTGCGAATTGGCTTATTGAACAATCTCCGCGCTGGCCGGAGCAATCCCCAGGTGAGGAAAATCCTTCAGATGCTGAAGGATTATCCGGAAGTCTCCCATATCGAGACGACGAGCGTTCGAGCGGTCCCCGAAGCCCTGGCGAGCCTCGCGCGCCAGGACATCGAACTGCTCGCGGTCAACGGAGGCGACGGCACACTTCAATATACGCTGACGCAGATGTTGACCACCGATGATTTCCCGAACATTCCGATGGTGGCGCCGCTACGGGGTGGACGCACGAACATGACCGCGCTGGATATCGGCGCGCACCGCAACCCCGCCAAGGGATTGAAGCGCTTGCTGGACAACATCCGCGCGGGGCGACTCGAAGGCCACATGGTGGACCGCCCGCTGCTGCGCGTCGAAACGCTGCGAGATCGCAGGGTCCACTATGGATTCTTCTTCGGTGCCGGCATGATTCATCGCGCGATCGACCTCACCCACAGCCTCTTTCCGAGCGGCAGGAGCCAGGGCTCCCTCGGCGCGGGCATGGTGACTGCGGGATTGCTCGTGCGAGCGATCCTTGGGCGCCTGGACGGTGTACTCATGCCCGACAAGGCCCAAGTCCTGCTCGACGGTGAACACATGGATGGCGGAGAGTTCACGCTGCTCATCGCATCGAGCCTGCAGCGCCTGTTCCTCAAGGCCAACCCATTTTGGGGGCAGGAGAAAGCGCCGGTTCGGTTCACCTCGGTGGCCAGCGGCAGCGATCACATCGCCCTGGCTGCACCCGGCATCCTCTGCGGCAAGCCCCCGGCCTTCGTGAAGTCAGAACCGGGCTATACGAGCCGCAATGCCAAGGAAGTAGAACTCCGGCTCGATGCTGGATTTACCGTCGACGGAGAGATCATCCCGCCGCGGAGCGGCGAAATTGTCCGCATCACTGGCGACCGGCGTATCCGCTTCGTTCGCGCCTGAGGGGTCGGTGGGCGCGCTGGCCCCCGATCTGGAGGAGCTCGTCAGAGCCGAACTCCTCCAACCCGCACCCGCTGCCGCAGCGCAGCTGACGGATGAGATCCTGCGCCGCCACGGCAGCGCCGTCGCGGCCGTTCTCTTCTACGGCTCCTGCCTTCGCCGAAACACGAGCGAAGGGGTGCTCGACTTCTACGTACTCGTCGACGCGTACCGCGACGCCTACCGCTCCCGCCTGCTCGCCTGGGCAAATGCGGCGCTGCCGCCAAACGTCTTCTACCTGGAGATCGATTCAGAGCTCGGCCCACTGCGCTGCAAGTACGCGGTCGTCTCGATGCGCGACTTCGAGCGCAGCGCGAAACCCGGCGGATTGCGCTCGGGGATCTGGGCGCGCTTCTGTCAGCCCGCGCTAGCGGTTCATCTGCGCGACAACGAAGCGCGTGAAGCGGTCGTTGCGGCCGTTGCGGCATCGACCGTCACGGCAGTCGCTCGAACCCTCTACGAGCTTCGCAGCGAGAATGAATCGGCCCGACTGAATGGATCGATCCGATTCACGACCGCCACTCTCTGGCTGCAGGTACTGCGGGGAACCTACTCGGCGGAGCTTCGGCCCGAGGCTCCGGGAACCATCCAAAGCATCTACGAAGCCGATCCTGAACGGTACGATCGTGCGGCGCGGGCCGTGCTCGCGAGAATGGGTGCCGAGGTGCGCGACGAGGGCGGCGAGATCGAAGCGATCCTACCCGCCGACTCGAAGGCGTGGACGAGGCGGGGTTGGAGCCGGCTGCGCGTGTTGGCCAAGTTGGTCTACGCCGTTCAGCTGCTCAAGACCGCCGCAACTTTTGGCGACTGGTTGCCCTACGTGCTCTGGAAACTGGAGCGGCACACGGGGAAGAAGATCGTCCCGAGCGAGCGGCAGCGCCGCTATCCGTTCATCTTCGGGTGGCCCCTACTCTTTAAAGTTCTCTGGCAGCGGGACTTGCGCTGAAAGTCTCCCGAGGCGGGGCCGCGGCGTTTCTCCAGAGCCCGCGGAGCGTATCGATACCATCCCTCACCGTCGTTCGGTAAGGCGCGTTCTGCGGCAGCTCGGCCATCAACCGCCGGTGAACGAGCCCCAGACTGTGGTAGGGGAGGAATGGAAGACGATGATGCAGGGCGTGGTAACGGAGCCCGACCGGTGCAATCAAGCCCGTGAGGACCGGCCAGCCGCGCAGATTGATGGAGTCGAGCAGCTGCGCCTCGGTGTCCATCTGCTCGCCCTCGTTCTCATAGCCGTGCGCGACGAGCGTTCGCAGCTGATTCACCGCGAGAACACCACCGGTGACAACGCACCACTGGACGATCCATCCGATCGGGATCCAGCCGGCCATCACCGCGCCGAACACCGCCCAGAAAAATACGGCCGCGCCAGCTTCCTGGGCATTCCAGCGTTTGAGCTGCTCGCCCTTGGGCATCGGGCGAACGTAGTGGGGATTGATCGCGAGCGTCGAGAGTTTGCCGACGACGAGGCGCCGAAGCGACGGAAAGAACCGGGAGATCGGACCGAGGATGGCCCAGCGCAGCGGCAGAACGAGTGGAATCAGTGCCGCCATCAATACGAAGGCTGCGATCCGCAGTCGACTCCAGTGGGCGATCGGCGCGTACTCGGGATCGTCGTGGGTCCCGAAACCCGTTCGCTTGTGGTGAGCCATGTGCGAACCGACGTACATCAGGCTCGGGCCCATGAACGGAATGCCCACGATGAGGTTCCAGAACAGCTCGAAACCCGGGATCTGCCCGCGCTTGAGATGGGCGAGTTCGTGGAGGAACAGCGCAGCGCGCAGCACCGCAAAGATTGCGACCACGGTCGCAATCACGTGTAGCGGCGAACCAAAGGGCGCCTTCGCGCTGATCACAAACGCCGCCCAACCGACAAACGCGGAAGTCAGCAGATCGCTCCAATAGAGGACCCGGCTCGGCTCGAAGTCCGGCCCGATCTCCTTGACGATCTCTTCCACGTTCAACGTCTGGCGCTGGCGTACTGGAGACGCAAGCGAAACGTCACTCATTGAGATCCCGATGCTCCTGATTGATTTGGCTGGATGGCCGCCATCCCTTGGCAACCCCTCTCCCATCCCCCTGGCCCAGCAACGGGCGAGAATACCGCAATCGCCTCGAGCTCAACACCGAGAAAATGATGAGATTGTAGGGATTGAGACCCACTTTGAAGCGCGGGGGTGCTCAGGTCGTTGGGTGCCCCAGACTCGCGCGTCAGCGCTGCTGGCCTTCGACGCGGCGGGCGAGATCCAGCGTGCGAGCGATGTCGAAGACCACGCGATCGCCCACCTGGAGGCCGATTTCGCCCAACCGGCCCCCCGCAGTCTCGATTGCAAACCCCGCGGGGACGCCGCTGTCGTATATCTGTAACCTCGATTCGTAATTGCGCTGGCTCTCGGCGGGCCGACGCGGCAGCTCCGGTCGCATCTCGTGAATCGCCAACACCTCGCCCGAGGCGTCGAGAAACGCGACGTCGATCGGGATCGGACAATCCCGCATCACCATGGCCTGGGGCCGCTCGACGGTGCTCACGAACAGCATGCCGCCGTTGGGTTCGATCGAGAGGCGGCCGGAAAGCCCCAGGTGGCGGGTAGCGCCGTCGAGAGCGAGTTCCAGCTCGAAGGGCTCGCCCGCAATCTCGACCCAGAGCGTTTCGGGCACTTCGAGCGGGGCATCCGGCGGAGACTCCGATTGCGTACAGGCGAGCGCGATCGCAGCCAGTAGAAAAAACGTCGAGGTGCGGAAGTCGGTCAAAGAGGGCCTCTCACTGATGGAACCGGGGAGTTCGATGTTAGGATCGATTTGCAAATTGCGAGAGTGAGTCGACCTTGAAATCATCCGTCCTGATCACCGGCGCATCATCGGGCATCGGCGCCGCGGCCGCCGAGCACCTGCTCGCGCGGGGCTTCGAAGTCTTCGGAACCAGTCGAGATCCCAGCTCGCTGGGCGCGGGTGCCCCGGCGGTTCATTGGATCGCGATGGACGTCCGCAGCGAGGAGTCCGTGATCGCGGGTTTCGCCCAAATCGCAAGCCAGGTGAAGCAGCTCGACGCGATGGTGTGCAATGCGGGCTACGGGGTGTACGGCAGCGTCGAGGAACTCAGCATCGAAGACGCCCAGGCCCAGTTCGACACCAACTTCTTCGGCACGCTTCGAACCCTGCGCGCGGGGATACCCGGCATGCGCGAGGCTCGGCGCGGCCGCATCGTGATCGTCAGCTCGCTCGCCGCGCACGCACCAATCCCCTTTCAGGCGCATTACTCCGCCAGCAAGGGTGCGATCGATGCGCTCGGCCTCGCGCTGCGCAACGAGCTGCACCCGTTTGGCGTCAAGGTATCCCTCGTCGAGCCAGGTGACATCAACACAGACTTCAACGACGCGATGGATTTTGGCGATCACCGGGGTTCCGTGTACGGAGAACGGATCCTGCGCTGCGAAAAGGTGATCCGCGAGTTGTTGCCAAAAGCGCCGGGACCGGAAGTCGTGGCGCGCACCATCGAGCGCGCGCTGACCGCTCGATGGCCGAAGGTACGCTACGCGGTGGGCCCCGATTCGCTGGGTACCGCTTTCGGAAAGCGCTTCCTACCCGATTCGCTCTTTCTGCGCTTCATTCGATCTCATTTCAAGATCTAAAACTCAGCGTCTCGATCATGTGTCGGAAGCGCGTCCGATTCGATACGCGCAGCGGCGGCTACCCGCGAGAATGTATTCGACGCGTTCGACCGGAACTCCCTTTCCGATCGAGGCCTTGAAGACCGAGAGTTCGTCGCGGCAGAGCGATGGGCAAACAGCGGCGGCAGCGCAGATCGGGCAGTGATTTTCCACGAGCAGCAGCGTCCCGTCTCGCTGCTTCGACCACTCCGCCATGAAGCCCTCTCCGCGACGAAGCCTGGCGAGCGCGGCAACGCGTTTTTCGATCGGGGCGTCGCGCGGTGGCAGGGCCTCTCGATAGCGCTTCAGCTGGGTGCGCGTGCGCGCGGCGACGAGTCGATCGAGATCTTCGTCGCCAAAGGTGCGCTCCATCGCATCGATGAGTTCGATCGCGAGATCGGAATGCCCATCCGGAAACTCCGCCTGGGCGCGGGGCGCGAGCCGCCAGACGCGTCGCGGCCTCCCGACCCGGCAGCGCTCGTCGTCGAATGCCACCAGTCCTTCTTCAGACAGCCTGTGGAGGTGCTGACGCACCGCCACGGGCGTGACGCGAACCCGGCTGGCGAGCGCCGAGGCGGTCTGCGGCCCCTTCTGCTTGAGGTGCAGCAGCACCTGATCTCGGGTGCGCCGCTTTGCATCCCGCGCCATTCGGCGAAGATACCCGTGCAGTGCTCTTTCGCCACGAGAAGGTCGCGTAACATTCGATAGGTTCTCGTGGCACAGTGCTCTGGCGCGGGCGCCCAGATCGACGCGCCAGAGCGATGAAATGCCTCGGGCGAGGAGTGACTTCGTTGCCGCTGAGTTCCGACGAAAAACGACTCTCCGCACCCGGAAAGACCGTCTACGCGATCGGGGATCACACCGTCAACATCGTGATCTCGGCCGTCTCCCTGCTCTACCTGAAATTTCTGATCGACCACGGCGGATTGAGCCCGTACCTGGCGGGGCTCGTGATCTGGATCGCACGCATCATCGACGCGTTCACGGATCCGGGAATGGGACGACTCTCGGACATGACGCGCTGGCGCAGCGGACGAAGGCGTCCCTACTTCTTGATCGGTGCCCTGCCCTTCGGATTCTTCTTTGCGCTGATGTGGTGGAGTGCTCCCTTCGCTTCGGAATACGCGAGATTCGCCTATTACGCGCTGGTCTTCGTTGGACTGAGCCTTTCGATGACCTGCCTCTCCGTTCCCTATCTCGCGCTGCTCCCCGAGATGGCGACGGATTACGACGAGCGAACCTCGCTGAATACATATCGCTCGATCGCGGCCGTGCTCGGAACCCTAGCCGCGGTCGGAATGAAGTCGGTCGTCGACGCGCTCGGGGGCGACGCGTCGGCCTGGACCTACACGACGGCCGTGACTGCGGTGTGGCTGGTCGTCCCCTGGTTTGCGGTCTACGCGGTGAGTTTCGAACGCCCGATCGAAGGCCGCAGCGCTTCGCCGAGATTCCTCGACGCAATGCGCGCACTCGCGACCCATCGCACGTATCAGATCTTGATGGCCCTCTACATTCTGGCGCGCATTGCAGTCGACCTGATCGGCGCCATGCTGCTCTTCTACTTCGCGTATCTGATCGGGCGAGAAGCGGACTTCGCGCCAACCCTGGCGCTCTTTCTCGTGATCGTGATCCTGTCGCTTCCGGTTTGGCTCGCGGTCGCCAAGAAGCGCGACAAGCGCACGCTCTTCATCGCGGGTGCGGCCTGGTGGGCCGTGATTCAAATTGCGCTCTTCTTCGGCGATCCGAGTTGGCCGAGGTGGGTCCTGTTCACCGTACCCCCTCTCGCGGCGATTGGATACGCGGTCGCGGAGCTGATGCCCTGGTCGATGCTCGGGGACGTGATCGACGAAGATGAACTCGAAACCGGCGAGCGCCGCGAGGGCATGTACGTCGGCTTCTTCACCTTTCTTCGCAAGATCGGCGGCGCGACCGCGGTGCTCTTGATGGCTTTCGCGCTGGAGCTTTCGGGTTTCGAGGGGGGGCTCGATCGTGTCGACCAGTCCGAAACGGCTCTGTTTTCGATCCGAGCGATGACGTCTCTGGTCCCGATGGTGATCCTGCTGCTCGCGATCGCGGTCGCGACCCGCTATCCGCTGACCCGCGAAGCACACGCGAAGACCATCGACGAGCTCGCGCGGCGGCGCAGCGCGCGGCGGGATGCAAACAACGCGGACGGCGCCGCGCGCTAACAGCGCGTTGGCCTTCGGCCAAAGCTATGCGGCGGAGTACGGCCCATTCTGGGCCGCACCCCTGGCTGCGCGTTGGCCTTCGG
>JAFDAW010000059.1 GCA_019313605.1 Deltaproteobacteria bacterium | reverse complement strand
TCGTCTCCTACTCATTCTCGCTCTGACGATCGGCCTGGTGAACACCGCGCAGGCCGGGCCCTCACCGACTCCTTCGGGCTCAGCGACCGCGTCGCCGACACCGTCTTCAACCCCGACCTCTACTTCGACGCCGACCCCCACCGCAGGATCACCCACGGCGACTCCCACGGCGACATCGACACCGACGGCGACGCCACCGACATCGACTCCTACGGTGACACCGACACCGACCGCAACGCCACCCACATCGACTCCCACGGCGACGCCGACACCGACGCCGCCCACAGCGACTCCCTCGGCGTCTCCCACGGCGACGGCGACTCCAACACCATCGGCGACACCGATGGCAACGCCGACGGCGACTCCCACGGCGACACCGACGGCTCCGCCTCCGCCCGATCATTTCCTCTGCTACAAGGCCGGGACAACGAGGGGTTCACCCTTGTTCTTCCGTAGGGATACTGATATCTCCAATCAGTTCCGGGGTAGCCCCATTTCAATGGCCAAGGCCGACCTCAATGGCGACACCGAACTCGACCTCGTTACCGCCAATGGCCTCGATGGTTTCAGGAGCGACGTGAGTGTGTTGCTGGGCGATGGGAGCGGCGAGTTCCAGGACCCCGCCTACTTCGACACGGATGATAGTCCCGTATCCGTTGCTGTGGCCGACCTCGACGGCGACACCGTGCCCGACATCGTTACCGCCAATGGCAGCAGCAACAATGTGAGTGTGTTGCTCGGCAACGGCGATGGCACCTTCCAAGACCCCGCCTCCTTCGAGGCGGGCGATGACGCGGTATTCGTGGCTTTGGCCGACCTCGATGGCGACGACCATCCCGACATCGTTACCGCCAACGTCCTCGGCGATGACGTGAGCGTGCTGCTGGGCAACGGCGACGGCACCTTCCAGGGCCCTGCCGAGTTCGCAGCGGGCGATGGCCCGGTATCCGTGGCTGTGGCCAAGTTCGACGACGACGACTTTCCCGACCTCGTTACCGCCAATCGCGACAGCGACAACGTGAGCGTGCTGCTGGGCAACGGCGACGGCACGTTCCAGACTCCCGCCTTTTTCACGGCGGGCGATGCTCCCGTATCCGTGGCCGTGGCCGACCTCGACGAAGACGACCTCCTCGACCTCGCCACCGCCAATCGCGACAGCAACAATGTGAGTGTGCTGCTGGGCAACGGCGACGGCACCTTCCAGGCCGCCGCCTTCTACCCGACGGGCATCGCCCCCGTCTCCATTGCCATCGACGTGCTCTTCGACGAATTCCAAGTCGAGGTGCCGGGCCCTTTCTTCCCCGAGACCTTCCCCGACCTGGTCACGGCCAATCGCGATAGCAACGACGTGAGCGTGCTGCTGAGCAACGGTGACGGCAGCTTTCGACCTGCTTACCACTTCGAGATGGGCAATGCCCCCATCTCCGTCGCCATACACGACATCTTTGGTGACACGAGAAATATGCTCGACCCAGACAACCCCGAAGGCCCACGCATCCCCGTCCCCATCCCCGACCTGGTCACGGCCAATCGCGACAGCTACAACGTGACCGTGCGGCGGGGCAAGTTCCCTCTCCGGAACTCTCCCGCCAACAGATTTCTACCCCCGATCGCCTCCATGGCGGTAGCCGACGAGGTCCGCGTCCTCAAGGTCAAGCAGTTCTGTACCGCGGTGGACAAGAACGGTGAGGGCATCACCGACCCCACCGCGTACCTGACCTGTTACGACATCAGGAAGCCGCTATCGACCCAGCCGCAGGTGGTCACGACCGATCAGTTCGGCGAGCTGGAGTTGGATGTGCGCAAACCGCGCTCGCAGATCTGCCTTCCGACGGACCTGCGCTTTATCGGAGACATCCCGGTACCCCCCGAGTCGCGTCCGGCTCTCGACAATTACGAGTTTTACAACGTCAGGAAAACGCGCGGTTCGGATAAGTTCGAGAAGCGCGAAGTGAGCGTAGAAGACATCTTCCTGGATGAGACCGTACTGCTCAAGAAGCCGAGGCGACTAGGCGCGCCGACCGATCTGTCCGGCAGCGACGTTCGCAATCCCTTCCACAATCTGAACTGCTACTCGTTGAAGCCTCCGAAGTTCAAGAGGGTAAACATCCAAGTGGAAAATGCCTTCGGAGCTCTCGACCTGACGCTGAGGCGCCCGAACCTGCTCTGCACACCGTCCGAGAAGGAGCTCGACTCCGAGGATCCCTGATGCCTTACCCCCCGGCCTCCTCTACGTGAGACCGACGTGTTGGCAACAGCCATCCTTCCGTCAGGTAGCTTCTCGGATCAGGTGTTTTCCGGGTCTTTGGCGCAGAGATACACATTCCCGTGACTCGTCAATCCCTGCCTCTGGATCTCTGTTTCACCGAGGTCTCTAACGAAACCGCACGCCTGTGCGACCTCGGCATCGAATCCCTGGTAGTCCCGCCCAGTGTCGATTACCCCTCGCGTCGGGGCGCCTTCTGGTGACCGCGCCCCTGATGTAGCTGGCGGCTTCGTGCGCCGCATCGCCAATATCCTTGGAATTTCGAAGTTTTTTATTGTCACCCGAACATCCTGGGTATAGGGTGGAGTTGGCACGTCCCCAGCGATCCGCGTTGGAGGGGATGATGCGAAATCACATCTCGGTGCAGCCGGCCTTTTCCGTGCTCCGAAACAGCGCGGCTCTCCTGTTGTTCTCTCTGTTGGTCGGACTTCCCATCCGAGCAGCCGCCGCAGTCGAGATCGAATGGGCGATCGTGAACCACCCCAACAATGCAGCGGACACGGATGTCATGGTCTGCTGCGGGAATTACGTCGGCACCAGCGGCTACGGGGCGGTTCCGTATTTCTATCGCATCTCGAAGTACGAAACGACGAATGCTCAATACGCCGAGTTCCTGAATGCAGTGGCCGCCACTGACACCCATGCGCTTTACAACACCAACATGGGAGATTCGAACTCTCCGAATCGGGGCGGCATCACCCGCAGCGGTCAGTCGGGTAGCTTCACGTACAGCGCAATCGCCGGCCGAGAAAACATGCCGGTGAACCACGTGGGGTTCTACGATGCCGTGCGCTTCGCGAATTGGCTGCACAACGCACAGCCGACCGGGGCGCAAGACGAAACGACGACAGAGGACGGTGCGTACACGGTCACCGCCGAGGGCATTGCGAACGATACGATCGTGCGTAACCGCGGAGCCACGGTCTTCGTCCCCAGCGAAGACGAATGGTACAAGGCGGCGTACTTCTCGAGGTGGCTCAATCGCTTCTACGACTACCCGTCATCCCGGGATGAGCCAATGATCTGCGAAGGGCCGGGCGGGAGTGCGACGCGGAACGCGGCGGCGTGCGGCCACCCCCTGACCGACTACACCGATGTCGGGAGCTTCACGCGGTCGTATAGCCCTAACTCTACCTACGACCAGGGTGGGAACATCTGGGAGTGGAACGAGAACAACGCGGTCTGTGGAGTGGGGTGCCGCGGCCTGCGGGGTGGCGATTTCGGAAGCGACCCGGGTGGGCTCGCCGCGGCGAACGCAGAGTACCGGCCCGTAGCGTCGGAATCTAATCTCACCAGTGGGGTTTCGTGTCGCGGGCCTCCCGGACCCGATCCCGCCAGAGTTCGAAGCCAGTGCCATCCTGCATACTTTTGGGAACGACCAGGTCGACGGAAGCGGCTTCCCGTTCGATCAGAAAACCTTCATCGCCCGGCCACTCGCAGCTCGCTGTAACCCCGCAAACGGCGGAGTTTCGTGTGGAACCGCGACACTCCAGAAGGGTGCACCGGTCGTCGGGTCGGGAACCGCTCTGCTCGACACTCGAGTGTCTCCCCCGGGTTTCGACCTGCCCCCGGCTGCACTGAAAGCCACGGCTACGGGGTCTCTTCCACAATTTCGTCCCTATCAATACATCTCGACGTACCTGTCCAGTCAACCTAACACCAACGCTCAGGCCTCTTTTGGGCAGGGATTTGACTATGGCAAGCGCAGCTTTTTGTTCCCGGTATACAGCGGGACGAAGGCCCGAGTTGCAATCAACCCCGGCGTGAATCGGTTCGGGGGAACGATGCGGATTCTGGGTACGATGGGGGCCAGGCGCGCGCACGAGTACCAGAACAAGACCTTCGTTGGAACCGGCCGCTCCATCTTCGGACTGCGTAGTCCTCCATGCAGCATCACTTGTTACGTGATCGGAGGTGCCGCGTATTTCAGGTATCAGCAATACCAGACCTCCATGGGAGACGCGACGACTCCCGAAGTCATTTCGGTTGGCTTCTCGTGGACGACCGGCACGGTGTCGGTCACGGCGACGGAGGGGCCGTTTCCGACTCGACTCCGGCGCAGCGGTTACGACAACAGAACGGCGAACGGCCTCGGTACGATCCAGATGGTGACTCCGAGAATCGTCAAGTGGGATTTCCCCAATCGGAGTGCGCCCTGGGACCGCTACACGGGAGCCATCGGAATCTTGCGGCTCAAGTTCGTGCCCGAGCCGTCCGGTTGGGTGATGATGATCGCCGGGGTTGCGTTCTTGTCCATCGGGTACAAGACGCGCCGGGTCGGTTGGCGAGGGTAGGCGGCTGTTATGCGGCTGCTCACCGCACTTACCGGTCAGCCTCTCTCGGTCAGTCCGGCGACGCGTCCGTGCAGTACGGAGTGGTAACGCCAGCGACCGGGCATGTGGGAGCTGACGCTGCCGATCACCAGGGCGAGCGTCAGGAGGGCAACCGTCCAATCGGGAGTGAGGCCGATGGCGGCCAGGGCGCCGAGCTTGAGGAAGGTGGCAACGCCGCGCACCTGCACCAACCAGATCCGGGACTGCCATACCTCGAAGCAGACCAGCAGCCCGCCCGTTAGCAGCACCGAGAGCAGGGCGGGTTGCAGCCGGGTGACGTCCACGGCGTAGAGGTAGCCGCCGTAGAGCGCGCCCACAGCGATTAGATGCAGGGTGCGAAGGGTGGTTCGGAGCCATCGCGCTCCCGGGATCGCTTGCCCACCACTCTCCAGCCAGCGTTCGGCACGCTGTCGCCAGGAGATCTCCGGGTTGGCATCGATTGGGTACGGCATTCGTTGCGTCGCAGCGTATCGTGTCGTAGGCGACAAAGCCCGCTAGCTGGCGAATCCTCCGGATTCGCTTTGCGGCGTCGCGCAACCCCATTCTGGGGTCACGCTCCTAGGAGGCGTCCGTCGGCGCCTCCGATGCTGTGGCATATCCACCGGACTCATCGTTGACCTCATCACCTAGCAACGGCGGATTGAAGATCGCGATGGCCCGGACTTCTGTGTCCAAATGATAACGGTGGCGTTCGTGCTGGTCGAAGGCGTAGAAAACACCAGGCTCGATCTTGTAGATTTTTCCGGTATCGACGATTTCGATCGTCCCCGTGCCTTCGAGAACATAGACGGCCTCGATATGATTCTTGTGCTCGACTTCGAGATCGATATCGGAGGAGCCGATTGCCTCCGTGACGGTGAACCCCAAATTGTCATCTGCAACCGCAAGGCGGGCACTGACAAAACCGTCCGCTTCGACAAAATTCGAGGTGCCCTTTACCTGGTCAAATGTTCTGTGAATCATTCTCGGTGTCCTTTCGTTACCTTGGGTCGCGATTATTCGCTGCTGTTGATTCTACTCGTACCGTGATTCGGATGGATCATCCCGATCCATCCAACAACGATCTCACCTCGCCCGATCTTAATCTTTCGAGAGCGGTAGCTTCAAGAGAGCCGCTGTGCGTAAGTTGCGGGATTGAGAAGGGGGCGCGCCGTGGGTGTAGAGGGTCCAGGGAGCCCCTTCCCGCGGCTCCCCAGCGAAATTGACCCCACCCGAGCAGCCCACTTCTATACGGAGGCCGCCGCTTCGGTCGCCGCGGCCTGGGCGGCTTCCTGCTTCTTCATCCAGGTCTGCCAGCTCTTGCCCGATGCCGTGTCGCGGCCCGTCAGTTCGATGTGCTTGATGTGGCGGATCGGAATCTCGAGCTGATCGGTTTCACCGCGGCACCAGAGGCGGACTGCTTCATCGGTGAGGTTCGAGAGGTAGCCGTCGACGCGACTGTCATCGTCGAGCAGCAGGGTCACGTCACCGCGATATTCGAAGGCGACGCGGAGTGATTCCGTACTCGCGGGAGCCGACCAGCCCTGGCTGGGTCCGCTCTCTTCCTCTTCTTCACGCTCTGCGGAGCTGCTGTCCACCTCCGTCGAAATCTGCAGCAGCTGAGCCGGATCGCCCTGGGGTTCCGGGATGGCCGGGCCGAAGATGGCCGCGCGAATCATCGCCGCCAGGCCGCGAAACGAAGAGAAGATTTCTTCGACGGCGCTGGCTTCGAATCCGCTGTGGACCATGCAATCCCGGCAGTGGGGATTGCCGCTCTTGGGTCCGTAATTCTCCCACCGCGTCTCTTCCATCATGCCCTGGAAGCTTTCCGCGTATCCGTCCTGGAGCAGGTAGCAGGGTTTCTGCCAACCGAAGACGCTGTAGGTCGGGTTGCCCCACGGCGTGCAATCGTAATCGCGTCCGCCGGCCAGAAATTCGAGGAAGAGCACCGATTGATTGAACTGCCAGCGGCGGCTGTTTCCGTGCAGGATCTTCCGGAAGAGTTCCTGGGTTCGCTCGCGCCCGAGGAAGTGCCCCTGGTCGGGTGCCTTTTGATAGCTATAGCCCGGCGACACCATCATGCCCTCGACGCCGACTTCCATCATCTCGTCGAAGAACTGCTGCGTTCGCTTCGGGTCTGCGCCGTCGAAGAGCGTCGTGTTCGTCGTGACTCGAAACCCCAGACCGATCGCCTTCTCGATTGCAGCCCGCGCGATTTTGGAAACCCCACCGCGGCAGACGGCTTGATCGTGTTCTTTTTCGAGGCCGTCGAGGTGGACACTGAAACTCAGGTATTTGCTGGGCTCGAAGAGGTGGATCTTTTCTTCGAGTAGGAGTGCATTGGTGCAGAGGTAGATGTACTTCTTGCGCTCGATCAATCCGCGCACGATGCGGTCGATTTCCGGATGCAGGAGCGGCTCGCCGCCGGGGATGCTGACGACCGGGGCCGGACATTCATCGACGGCCTGCATGCAGTCTTCGTACGAGAGCTGGGTCTTCAGGATGTTCGCGGGGTATTGGATCTTCCCGCAGCCCGCGCAGGCGAGATTGCAGCGGTAGAGCGGCTCGAGCATCAGCGCGAGCGGGTAACGCTTGCGGCCCTGGAGCTTTTGCTTGGCCAGATACAGAGCCACCGTCGCCATCTGCGAAACGGGTACAGACATTCTGATTCTCCTCAGCCTACAGCCCGCGTGGGCGCGATGGAGCAATGATGCAGTGGGATCAAAACGGGCCGGCTCGCCCACCCCCGGGCGCCGTGTCAGTGTACCGGGCTTTTCGAAAACGAGCACTTGCCCAAAACGGCTCGATTTTCAGGTCTCGGCGGGTCGCAACTCCGCCCGTTGTCAGCTGTTTTGCACAGGCGGCCTCACGGCGGATGCGCTCGGCTATAATGGCGGCCGAAGCCCTTGATCCCCGCTGGAGAAGCATGCCCGAGGTACACATTCCGCCCCGCTACCGGGGTCCGACGAACGGAGAGCGCCTGGTCGAGGTTACCGGGGGCACGGTGCGGGAGTGCATCGACGCGGTCGACGCGCGCTATCCCGGCTTCGGGGAGCTCGTTTTCGACGCGGATGGCAAGATCCGACTGTTTGCGACGCTATTCGTGAACGGCGACGAGCTGGATCGCGGGGCGGGTGATACGAAAGTCGCTGGTAACGATCGGATCGAAATTCTCGCCGCAGTCGCGGGAGGATAGGCGCCGACCCCCCGACGGGGCGCCGCGCCTCTCATCCAGGAGTTCGAGCGGGATTGCTGCATTCAACGAGATTAGAGGAGACATGATATGAGCGACCCGACCGGAGATCGAATGATTCGCGTCGATATGACGCAGCAAACTGCGACCATCGAGCCATTTCCCGAGGAGTGGAAGTTCCTCGGCGGGCGCGGCCTCTCGGCGCGGATCCTGCTCGACGAGTGCGACGCGGCCTGTGATCCGCTCGGCCCCGACAACCTGCTCGTGATGGCACCCGGCGTTCTTTCCGGAACTTCTGCACCGACTTCGGGGCGGATCTCGATCGGCGGTAAGAGTCCGCTCACCGGCGGTATCAAAGAAGCCAACGCCGGAGGCAACCCGGGCCAGGATCTGATGCGGCTCGGTTATCGAGTGGTCGTCGTGACCGGACAGCCCGCGGATCCCGACCGGCGCTATGCGCTTGATATTGACGCCGACAGCGCGACGGTCGTTCCCGCGGACGAACACAAGGGGAAGTGGAACTACGGGCTGATCGAAGACCTCGCCAAGAGCTACTCCGAGACGGCTTCGTTTATTTCGATCGGGCCCGCGGGCGAGATGCGACTCGCAGGTGCGTCGGTCGCCTGTACCGATCAGGAGAAGGAGCGCAATCCCGCCCGGCACGCGGGGCGCGGCGGCCTCGGGGCCGTGATGGGGAGCAAGGGGCTCAAGTACGTCTCGGTCGACGCCGGCAAGCGGCCCGCCCGAAAGCCCGCGAACAAGAAGGAATTCGGGGCGCTGTGTAAGAAGTACACGAAATATTATCTCGATGGTCCCGCGAAAGAACCGTTTCCGAAGTGGGGCACGAGCGTGGGATGTGTCGAAGCGGACGCGCTCTACACGTTTCCGTACAAGAACCGGGTCGAAGGGCGCTCTCCCGATGTCCACACACTCGACGGAATGAGGATCGTGGAGAGTTTCGATGAGCGCGGCGGCGGCATGCACAATTGCATGACGGGTTGCATCGTCAAATGCAGCAACATCGTCCACGACAAGGATGGCAACTACAAGACCTCCGCGCTCGAATTCGAGACGCTCACCTTGCTCGGTTCCACTTGTGGGATCGCGAGTTGGGAGGATGTTGCCGATCTCGATCGCCTCTGTGACGAAATCGGCCTCGACACGATCGAAACCGGCGCTGCGATCGCGGTCTACATGGATTCCGGCGCGATGGAGTTTGGCGATGCGGACGGCGCCAAGCGGATCCTGCGCGAAATCGCGGAGGGGACCGAGCTCGGTCGCTCGATCGGAAATGGCGCCGCGGCGATTGGCCGCAAGCGCAAGCACCACCGGGTTCCGGTCGTCAAGGGGCAAGCGCTGCCCGCGTGGGATCCCCGTCCCCTCAAGGCTTCGGGAATCACCTACTGCACGAGCGCGATGGGCGCCGATCACACGGCGGGGCTCATCGTCGAGCCCGGGCAACCGCAGGAGGAGATGGCGGAGGCCTCCCAGCAGGCTCAGATCGTCAACGCCGTGGTGGACTCGTCGGGGTTCTGTTCCTTCATGATGATCAATCTCGACGAGGTTCGCGGTTTCTACGGCGAGTACTTCGGTGAAGCGATGACGCGTGAGCGGATCGCCGACATGGGCTGGCAGATCTTGCAGGATGAGTGGGCGTTCAATCGCCGCGCGGGCTTTGATGCGAGCGACGACGTAATGCCGGACTGTCTGAAACAGGATCCGATCGGGCCCGCCAAGTGGGTCTGGGACGTGCCGGACGACGTCGTCGCGAGCGCCTATGAGCGGTTCGAAAATAACGATGCGCTGTTCGAACTGAGAAGTTGATTTCGCGAGTGAAGGAGAGCTTCGGATCCGCGGGGCACGCCTGAAACGCCTTTGCACGTCGGGGTGGAGACGCAATCGTGAGTCGAGCGTTCGTCAATGAGGATCTTCAGAGCGAAGCGCAGGCCGAACTGCCCGAGCGGCCGCAGAGCGAGCACCCCAACTACGTCACCCCTCAGGGCCTCGCCGCGCTCGAGCGCCGCCTCGCGACACTCGTGGCCGAAAGGTCGGCACTGTCGGACGACGCGGACGAAATGCGCAGCGGAGCAGCTCGGCAGCGAATCGACCGCAACGCTCGCTACCTGAGTGTGCGCATCGATCGAGCCATCCTCGTAGATCTCGACGTACAGCCGCGCGACGAGGTGGCATTTGGCGCCAGCGTGCGCGTGTGCGACGCCGATGGCGAGGAGCGCGTCTTCTCAATTGTCGGCGAAGACGAAGCCGATGCCGCCGTCGGCAAGGTGAGCTGGGTCTCCCCACTCGCAAAGGCGCTGCTGGGTGCCCGGGTCGACGATGTCGTGACCTGGCGTCGGCCGAATGGGAATGTCGATCTGGAGATCCTCTCGATCGACTACGTGTCTCCCGAGGCCGCTCCGTCGCCCGGGAAAGATTCCGATCTGTGAAAATACAACGCGCCTACGATCTCCTGATTCGAGGATTCCGCAGGCGGCGTATGAATCGTTTTGCCGAGGTGTTTCGACCCACCGCCGAAACCACGGTGCTCGATGTCGGCGGGACGTCCTACAACTGGGAGCAGATCGGCGCGAGGTTCCCCATTACGCTGCTCAATACGGTACCCCTGGAAGCCGACGGCCTCGGCGCCCACTTCACGCTGGTTCAGGGTTCCGGAACACAGTTGGATTTCGCCGACCGCAGCTTCGACATCGCGTTTTCGAATTCGGTGATCGAACACGTTGGACCTCTAGAAGTGCAACGCGCTTTTGCGGAGGAGTTGCGACGGGTAGGGCGGCAGGTGTGGGTGCAGACGCCGGCTCGAAATTTCTTCTTCGAGCCGCACTTGCTCGCGCCTTTCATCCACTTTCTTCCGCTCTCCTGGCAGCGGCGTCTCGTTCGGAATTTTTCGCTCTGGGGTTGGCTCACCCGCCCTTCGCAGGCTTCTGTGGACCGCATGCTGGGAGGATTGCGATTGCTCGATTACGCGACCTTTCGATCGCTCTTTCCAGACTGTGAGATTCGCCGGGAGCGCTTCCTGGGTTTCACCAAGGCCTTCGTGGCCGTGCGAATCGAAGCGCGCAAAGCCCCGTTGTTCGAGTGACCGCAATCGGTCAGAATGGCCGTCCAAGGGAGGAATCCAGCCGTGGCGCAAACCCGTGTGAGAATCTCCAGCCTGGCCCAATACCCCATCAAGTCGTGTGGGGGCATGGAGCTCGAGCGGGCCGAGATCGATGAGAGCGGGTTGCGAGGCGATCGCTTGCTCTTTCTGATCGACGAGAATGGCGACGCCCTTGGGCAGGACGAGCTACCGCGAATGGCGTTGATCAAGCCAAGCATCATCGGTGCAGATCTCGTGGTCTCCGCACCGGACGCGGATTCACTCGAACTCGTCGTGGTCGACCAGGGAGAGTCGCGGCACACGCAACACTGGGAGGACGAGGCGCCGGCGATCGATCAGGGCGATGAAGCCGCGCGCTGGTTCAGCGAATTCCTGGATACACCGTGTCGCCTGATGGCGAGCACCGAGGTCCACAAACGACCGGTTCCGGAAAAGTACCGCCACATCTTTCCCGTGGAGCAGAGCCGCTTCACTGCGGTGGCTCCCATCCTTCTGACGAGTGAAGCCTCGTTGACCGACTTCAACAGCCGGGTCAAGAAGCCGATCCGGATGAATCGCTTTCGACAGAACCTCGTCGTCGAGGGGAGTGCTCCATTTCACGAGGAGTGGTGGGCGCGCTTGCGGATCGGAGATCTCGAACTCGAAAAGGTGGCGTCCAGCGAGCGCTGTGGCGTCACGCAGTTGAACCAGGAAACTGCCGAGCGGGGTATCGAGCCGATTCGCACGCTCGCGAAATACCGCAAGCAACCCGGGGGCGTCGAGGGTGGCATCGTCTTCGGCGTCTACTTCCGACCGATCGGGCCGGGTGTCCTGAATCTCGGCGACGAAGTCACTGTGCTCGAAACCCAGGATCGCTTCGTACCGAACGATCGCACGGCCGTGGTTGCCGAAGACGACATGCCTGCGCGGCCGAGTGATCTCTGACGGATGCGGGCGATTCGGTGTTTTGCCAAACTCCCCTCCGCGGGGGATAGTCGCTTCTCCTCCAGTCGAGACTGAAACCGTCCTCCAGCGAAACTGAAATCGGCGTTTGCGTTCGCTCTCTACGAGTGCCGACGCTGGCGAATGGGAATGCGCAGACAATGCCGAAATTTCGCGTAGGTCTAGATGCGTTTCTCATCGGTGTGCGGCGTGAGTACCGCTTCGTCCTCGCGACGTTCGCGGCTTCGGGCATCGGCTATCTGGGCTCGGCCGCGGCTCCTGTCCTCGTCCAAGCGCTGATCGACGCGGGTCTCGACCACCACCAGGCTGGCGATCTCGGTGCGATCGAGTTGTTCGCCCTCGCGCTGGCTACGGTCCTGCTCTCTCCGTATGTGCCGATGGTCTCGCATCGCAAGTTGGCCATCGGCGGGACGTTGATGGCCGCACTCGGGCTCGCAATCTCTGCATTCAGCGTGGACTACACACCGATGATTGTGGGTCGCATCGTGACCGGTTTCGGATCGGGGCTCGCGATTTCCGGAGCCAACGCGGCGATCGCCGCCCGGGAGGATGCCGAGCGCATCTTCGCGATCATCTGGACGATGGGAGGCGCGATTACCGCATCACTCGCGATATATCTCCCCCGGGTGGTAGAGGGCGGGGAATATCCGCTCGGTTTCGGCGTTCTCGTTCTGCTCTGCTTCATCGGCCTGCCGTGCATCATCTGGCTCCCGCCCAAGCCGGTGGAGCCTGCGCAATCGGCTACCGAGGGTGTGGATTCGACGGCCAAGGTGTCTGGGAGCTTGGATCCCGATCTCAAAAGGGCATTCGGCCCGCTCGTGTGGATGACTTTCGCTGGGATGTTCCTCTACTCCGCGGCCGAACAGGCGCTCTGGAATTTCGCCTACAACATTCCGATCGAGGCCGGGGTCGATCCGGCGCTAGCGGCGCAGATACTCGCTTTCACGACCATCATGGGTCTCGCGGGCGGAGCGATTGCGGCATTGCTTGGTGTGCGGTTGGGGCGGGTCTTCCCCATCGTTTTAGGTTGCCTCCTCAGTGTTAGTGGCCGTTGGTTGTACATCAGTTCTGGCAGTGGCTTGACGCTGCTTTTCGGATCGCTGCTCTGGGGCATCGGTTTTTATTTTGTCTCGCCGTATCAGATCGGGCTCGTCGCAGCAATCGATCGCAAGGGACGCGCCGCCGTAGCTTCCGCGGCTGCATTCAATTTCGGTTACGCGGTCGGGCCCGGGCTCGCGGGTCGGATTCTCGAATACATGGACCGCGACTGGTTGATGTTGTTCATCGCAATCTCGACGCTTGTCTCGATGCTGCTGTTCTTGCCTCTGGCGATCCGGGTCGACCGCGACGCGAGGAACGCGCGCGCTCCAGCTCGAAGTGTCGGCCCGGCTGGCGGTGGCTGAGATTTCCGCACTGTCAATGTGCAGAAAAGACCGTAACCTATTGAAACATAAAGAGTTGTTTATGCGAGTAAATACTCCTAGAATCAGCGCATGGATTATCGAGTCGAGCAACTCGCCGCAGCCGCGCAGCTGCCGGTGGACACGCTTCGCTTCTACCAGGCGCGCGGTCTGCTGCAGGCGCCCCGGCGCGAGGGTCGCATTGCGGTCTACACGGATCTGCACCTCGAGCGCCTGACACGCATTCGCGCACTCCAGCAGCAGGGCTTCTCACTCTCTCAAATCCAACGCGTGCTCGAACGGCCGGCCGACGGATCCGAAGAGCCGTTGCTCACCGCACTGATTGAAGAAACGGTCGGAGAGCGCACGCTCAGCCGCGAAGCGTTTTCCGCTGAGTCGGGCATGCCGGAGGTGATGATCCTCGCGGCCGAGCGCGCCGGACTGTTCGAGCCGGTCGTCGTTGACGGTGAGCCGCACTTCGTCGAAGCGGATCTCGGGATGGCGCGAGCGGGCTTGATGCTGCTCGAGGCCGGCATTCCGCTTCAGGAGTTGTTGGAGCTCTCCTCTCGTCACGCGCAAAACGTACAGGCTGCGTGCGATGCGGCGATCGATCTCTTCGATGACAGCATCCGCAAGCGCGGAGCCGACGCGGATGACGAAAGCACGACCCGCATCTTCAAGGAAATGCTGCCCCAGGCCACGCGCCTCGTCGCGCTTCACTTCCAGCGTACACTCGTCGCTCGCGCGCTCGATCGATTCCGCGACAAACAAGAACACGGCGCGCTGGCGGAAGCGTTGGCGGCGACCGAATCCGCTCAACTCGATGTCGAAGTGACATGGCGCTAGATCCCCTACCGCCGCTCGAGGAGAAGGGCGCCCGCGTGCGCGCGATGTTCGACCGGATCGCTCCGCGCTACGACCGGCTGAATCGATTGCTGAGCGCCGGCCTCGATCAGCGCTGGCGCCGCGAAGCGCTGGATCGGATTGGCGTGGGTCAGGGGGATCGTGTGGTGGATCTCGCCTGCGGAACGGGCGATTTGGCCGAACTCTCGATGGAGCGCGGTGCGCATGTGGTCGGTGTGGACTTCGCGCTCGAGATGCTCGGCGCGGCGCGCCGCCGCGGAATTCGAGCTGCGCTCTTCCAGGCCGACGCCGAAGCGCTGCCGCTACCCGACGAGTGGGCGACCGTCGCGACCTGCGGCTTTGCGCTGCGCAACTTCGTCAGTCTGCCCGCGATCTTTGGCGAACTGGCGCGGGTGTTGGAGCCCGGCGGGCGCGTGGCGTTCATCGAGGTGGACCGGCCGCGCCCAGCCCTGATTCGGGCCGCACATACGCTCTACTTCGACCGCATCGTACCGTTGGTGGGTGGTCTGCTCTCGGATCGAAGCGCGTACGCATACCTCCCGAAGTCGACCGTCTACCTGCCCCCGAAGGCCGAGCTGCTCGCGCTGCTCGAAGACGCGGGCTTCGAACAAGTCGAGCACCGTCCCTTGTTGCTCGGTGCTGCCCAGATCGTGACCGGGATCCGGAGGAAATCGTGAGTCTGAAACGCAGTGCAGATCTAGAAGCCGCCGCGCAGGCCGCGCTGGATGCTGCCGACCGAAGCGGGGAACTGCAGTGGGTTGCCCTGCGGGAAGAGATCTTCCCCTGCGACGTTCTCGCGGCCTTCGCGACTTCGGAATCTCAAGACCGGTTTTACTGGGAGCGGCCCGTCCAGGAGCGCTCGGTCGCGGCTTTCGGTCGCGCTGGGGTGATTGAGGCCGAAGGAGAGGGGCGATTTTCGGAGACATCGGAGCGGGCCGAGCACCTCTTTGCGCGCGTGCACGTCGCCGGGCAGGATGCACCCGCCACAGCGGGACCGTTTCTCGTCGGGGGATTCGGTTTCGCGAATACGGCGCCTCGCGAACCGCATTGGCAGGATTTTCCGGCCAGCCGCCTGATTCTTCCGGAGATTGCGATTGCGGTCTCTGGCGAGCGGAGTTGGTGCACCCTCGTCCGACCCATTCAACCCGCCGAGCAACTACAATCGGGAACCCGAGCGCGGGAAATTGCCGACGAGATCCGCGCCGGCTTCGACGAAGTCCGG
>JAFDAW010000298.1 GCA_019313605.1 Deltaproteobacteria bacterium | reverse complement strand
CCGTAAGGAGAAGAAGCTCTTCTGGAAGCTCAATCGGCGCGCCCAGGACCTTTTTGGAGAGGGAAACTGGGAGGAAGCGGCCGCTGTTTTCGCCGAGATGACCGCGCTGGATCCCCGACACGAGGACGCGCTCTATTACCGCGGCAACAGCCTGCTCGAGCTCGAACGATTTGTCGAGGCCAACGAGTGCTGGGAGCAGCTGATCCGCGCGGACCCCTCGAGTTCCCGGGCGTGGATCCAGCTCGGAATCCTTCACACGCTGCCCAATGCCGGCGTGCTCTTCGACCTGAACGCTGCTTCGATTGCGTTCGAGACCGCGCACCGCATCAATCGGGAAGACAGCCGCCCGCTGATGCTGTGGGGAGAGGTCGATCTGGCGCAGGGCAGGCTCGACGCCGCGCACGAGAATCTCGAAGCCGCATATCGAATGAATCCGAGGGCAACCACCGCGCTCTACCTCAGTGGGTACATCGCCTGGAGGCGTGGAGACGTACGCAGAGCGCAGGAGCTGCTCGAGCGGGCGAGTGCCTCACTCGAAAAGGAGCTGCCGGTACGCGGTGTCCTGGGAGAGGGCGATACGCGTTCCGCCGACATGATCGTGATAGGCCGCAAGGCAGCGCGCCGCAGGCTGTTTGCGGGTTGTGTCGAGGTGCTCCGCGCCGCTCCGGAGTCGCTGGCTCCAGAGCAGATCTTCCCGTGCGTGGATCGAACGCGCGCAAAGCTCGCCACGCCGAACGAATCGAATGCCGGCACCGCACAGCCAATTCCCACTCGCGCCCGCTCCATCACTTGAGTATCCTAGATTCCAGAAGAGGGAGTTCTGTGATGGTCGAACCCCAGGTCATCCGCGAAGTCTTCGATCTCACCGATCCCGATTGCAACGTCATCTTCGGCCTGTCCGTCGACGAAGCTCGCCAGCGCGTGGCCGACGGCGACGTTCGTCGCATCCGCGAGATCGACGGCCACTTCGCGCTGGTTGCGCACCGCGGGCGAACCGTCCGACTGGCTCGCTCACTTCAGCTGCCGATGCGATACTTCATCGTCAAGCAGAGTGACGGCCCCGCATTGGTCGTGACACATCGCATCGACGCGATCAAGACGTGGCTCGACGAACGCGGGCTCGGCGATCAGTTTCATCCCAGCTACACGCGCATGGTCCCCGCACACCATCTCACCGAAGTCGAGCTGATCGGTTGCCCCGATCCCAACCCTACCTATCGGCGTTATTTCACACCCGCGCGCGAAACCCTTTCCGGGGACATCGCCGAGATCGGTCGGCGGTACATCAGCGCACTGGACGCAGAAGTCGAGAAGTGGCTGCTGACGATTCCCGCAGCCGAGCCGATCGGCGTGAGCTTTTCCGGCGGCATCGACAGCGGCGCAGTCTTCCTGGTGATCTATCACGCCATGTGCAGACTCGGGATGAGCCCGGGGCGCCTGAAGGCATTCACGCTCAGCGTCGACCGGTCGGGCGCCGATCTCGCCCAGGCGAGGCGCTTCCTCGCCGAGCTGGATCTCCAGATCTTCCACGAACCGATCGAGGTTCCACTCGAACACATCGATCTGGTGCAAGCGATCCGGGTCATCGAGGACTACAAGCCGCTCGACATTCAGGCGGGGGCGATGGCGCTGGCGCTGTGTCGCGGTATTCGCGAGCGCTATCCGGACTGGCGCCATCTCGTCGACGGCGAGGGGGGGGATGAAAACCTAAAGGACTATCCGATCGAGGAGAATCCGGAACTGACGATCCGAAGCGTCCTCAACAACACCATGTTGTATCACGAGGGTTGGGGTGTTGATTCGATCAAGCACTCGCTGACCTACTCGGGGGGCATGAGTCGGGGCTGCACGCGAAGCCATGCGCCGGCCGACCATTACGGATTTCGGGGATTCAGCCCTTTCACGCTGCCGAATGTCATCGAAGTCTCCGAGGGAATTCCATTCATCGAGCTTACGAACTGGAATCACGAAGCGCTCTACAGCCTCAAGGGCGATGTCGTTTCGCACGGTGTGCGCGCCGTGACGGGTTTCGAGATGCCGGTGTTCGAGAAGCGTCGTTTCCAGCACGGTGTCGCACAGGAGAGTCTGCTGAAGGGGCACTTTCCGGAACAGCCTTCGGTGTATCGGGCACTCTATCAATCGATCTTCGATGGCTCTGTTCCCGCGCATCGCTGACCGGGAGATCGTCGCGGCGCGCGGCGCGCGTGCCCCACTGGATCCCACGAGGCCCTACGCAACTCTCGTCGAGCGCGAACACTCCAGCGCCGGTGAGATCGAGGACATCGCCGCGATCTTCCTGACCAACAAGGAGTGCCCGTTTCGCTGTGTCTTCTGTGACCTGTGGCAGAAGACGCTGCCGGATCGCGTTGCCGATGGCCTGGTAGCGGGACAGGTCGAATGGGCGCTGGCGAATCTGCCCGGTACTTCCTGCGTCAAGCTCTACAACGCCGGCAGCTTCTTCGATCCCCAGGCGATCCCCAGTGGCGATCTGCCCCGCATCGCGGAGCTGCTGGCGGGAAAGCGCTCTGCAATCGTGGAGTGCCACCCCCGGTTCGTGGACGATCGCTGCATATCGTTTGCAAAGGCGATCGCCCCGGTGAAGCTCGAAATCGCGATGGGACTCGAGACGGTGGATCCGGAAGTGCTGCCGCGCATCAAAAGCAGCATGACGCTCGACGATTTCGAAATCGCGGCCCGCTTCCTGACGGACAATGGTATCGACATTCGCGCCTTCATCCTGTTGGGCCCGCCGGGCCACCTCGGCAAGGAGCGGATCGACTGGGCACAGCGTTCCATCGACTACGCGTTCTCGTTGGGCGTCGAGTGCTGTGTGGTCATTCCGGTTCGCCCCGGAAACGGAATCGTCGAGGCGCTCGAAGCGAAGAGCCTTTACTCCAGGACGAACCTCGCCGAGCTCCATTCGGTGGTCGAGTACGGAATCCGCTCGGGGCGCGGTCGCGTATTCGCGGATCTATGGGATGTCGAGAACATCGCCGGCTGCCCTCGCTGCAGCGCGGTGCGGGCCGTGGCCCTCGAGGAGATGAACCTGACGCAGCGCCCATCGGCGTCGCCGGACTGTTCCTGCATTCGTGTCATCGAGTAGAATTGCGCTGCGGGCTCGCTGATAGAAGCAACCCTTGGGACTCACTTCTCGCAGCGCTGGCTCCCCGGATCGCGACTACGAGGTGATGGCGGAGGTCGACTCCAAGAGGATTCCGGCCTGGGTGGACGCCATGGCGACTCGACCCGCACCGGACCTCGCGGAGTTCATCGCCCGTTCTTGCAGCGTCGACCCTGACCGCAGAGTCGAAGCAGGAGGCCGCCCGAGCCCCGGGCCAGCGACTCTCCGCCTTTGATCCTGGTTTGGTGGTTTCTTCGGGAGAT
>JAFDAW010000297.1 GCA_019313605.1 Deltaproteobacteria bacterium | reverse complement strand
TCGAGGTAAACAGACGTTACAGTGAGCTGCTTTCGTTTTTCAGGAAACGAGAGGACAACTTTCGTTGCGTTCCAGCAATCGCTCTGTTGAGTGCGAAGCGTAACCTCGATTCCGAAGTGATCAGAATCCGCAGGGCCGATCTGGTGGGTGTGATGGGGTACGGCCACCATATCTGGAAATGCGGATGGCGCCCAGAGAAGAGCTGAAATCACGGCGGCCAGAATTTGAGTGGCCCGCATCAAGATACCGACACCTAACAGTAGAGTAAGTAGATTCCGTCTTATATTGTTGCTGTATTTTGGCCCCATTTCAATTATTTCTTTATTTATTTCGGGCTATTAGGGCATTGAGGGGAGGTCGTACGAAATTTAATCGTGCGACCTGGGTCGTACGAAATATTAATAGGTTCGCAGGTCGGACGAATTTTGTTCGTGCGACCTGTTATCGGAGTTGGGTTGCTGTTTGCGCCCAGGTTTCCAGGGCTGGGGCGATTCGCCGCAGGGTGGCCAGGGCGCGGAGGCTGTCGGGGATGGCTCCCAGGCGTAGGAGTTCGCGGTGGGGTGTGTCGATTACTACGCGCAGGACTGTGAACGGGCGTTCACCTGCGGCTTCGGCGAGCCAGCGGCTTTCCATGTCGACGGCGATCGCGCCGCTCTCGCGCAGCTGCTCGCGTTTGGCTTTGCGCACGATGTGGTCTTCGGAGCGGATCGGGCCGAGATGGGCGGCTGTGCCGAGCGCGCGCAGTGCGTCTACCAGGGCTTCGGGGGCTGTGAGCTTGTGTGTACCCTTCCCGCCCTGAAGTTCTGATGCCACGATCACGTCGCCGGGTTGGAGTTCTGGATCCACACCACCGCAAACGCCTGCGACCGCCAGTGCGCTGTCTGGTGAACCCGTGAGCCGAAGTGCGGAGGCTTGCGAGCGCGCGGGTCCGGCGCCGGTTCGGATGACGCGCGCTTCGCGCAGGCCCCAGCGCAGTGCCAGCACCTCGACGGACAGCGGCGCCAGCACGGCCAGACCCACGGCTAAGTGCTCGGATTCACGACTTGCCGCTCGCGTAGCGGCCGAGTGCGGTCAGCGGAAACACGTCGCGGTAGATGTGGTAGTTGATGTAGAAGTCGCCCGGGAAGCCGGTCCCGGTGAACTGCTCTTCGTCCCAACCGCCGTCTTCGCGCTGGTTGTCGATGAGCCACGCGATGCCCCGATCGACGGCAGTCGTAGGAGCGCAGATCTTCGCCCCAACCGCCGTCGAGATTCTGGTGACCCTCCAACCACTTCACGGCGCGGCGCGTTGCGAAACCGTCGGGTGCTTCGCCGAGCGCGGCCAGTGCGGGCAATGCGGCGGCCGTGCCGTAGATGTAATTCGCCCCCCAACGCCCGAACCACGAACCGTCGGCTTCCTGTTCGGCGAGCAGCCGCTGGCGCCCGCGCTCTGTCCGCATGTCGTCGCCGTACCCCTCGTGGGCGAGCATTTCGAGCACGTGGGCGGTGACGTCCGCGCTCGGCGGGTCGATGACTTCGCCGAAGTCGCAGAAGGGGATTTCGGCGCAGAGCTTCTGGGTGTTGTCGGCGTCGAAGGCCGCCCAGTCGCCGGTCTTGCTCTGCATTCCGAGCGTCCACTCCGTCGCGCGCTCGATTGCATTCTCGACCCGCGCGGGATCCGGATGCGCGACCTTGCGCAACGCGAGGATGACTTCGGCGGTGTCGTCGATGTCGGGGTAGTTGTCGTTCTCGAACTCGAACGCCCAGCCACTCGGCTTCAAATCGGGACGCTGCTCCGTCCAGTCGCCGAGCACGCGCACCTCTTGATCCACCAACCAATCCGCGGCCTGAATCATCCCCGGGTGGTTGGGCGCGAGCCCGGAGTCTCCGAGTGCGATCACCGCGAGTGCGGTATCCCAGATCGGTGACTGGCAGGCCTCGACGCGGCGCATGCCGTTTTCGACGATCGTAAAACCCTCGAGCCCCGAAAGCGCCTTCGCGATCACGGGGTGATCCATCGAGTACCCGAGCACGTTGAGTGCCATCACCGAGTACACCCAGGGCGGCTGGATCCCGCCCCAGCATCCGTCGGCTTCTTGCCGTCGCACGATCCACTCGACGGCGCGCCGGTAGGCGTGCTGGCGCAGTCGTCGATTGGGGCGCCGCTCGTAGAGCTTGAGCGCGCGGTCGATTTGCTCGAAGCGCCCCTCCCAGGTCGTGATTGAATGACGCGGCGACGGCGGCGCGTAGGTGCGCAACTCGTTGATCCCGAAGCCGATCGGCCGAATCGGTTTGTGCGATGCGACGACCGTGAGCGGCACGATGGTCTGCCGCGCCCAACAGCCGAAATCGTAGATGTTCAGTGGAACCCAATTCGGGAGCAGGATCATTTCGGGCGGCATCGTGGGCAGGTCGTCCCACGACCACAGCCCGAACAGTGACATCCACAGCCGCGTGAAGACCCGAGTGCCTTCGAGGCCGCCGTTGTCGCGGATCAACTCGGAGGCCAGACGCATGTGGGCGGCGTCCGCGGGGTCTCCCGCGAGCCGCAGCGCGACGTAGGCCTCGGTGGTGGTCGAGAGTTCCAGCGGTCCTTCGAAGAAGTTCGCCCACGAGCCGTCGCTGCGCTGTTGGCTGCGGATCCACTTCGCGCTCTGTTCGGTCTGCTCCTCCTGGAGAATGCCGAGAAACTGGCGCAGCATCAGATCTTCCGCGTCGATCGAAACGTTGGTGTCGAGCGCGCCCTTCCACCAGCCGGTTTCGTCCTGCAGCGACAGCAGGTGCTGCTGCGCGCGCCCGATGGCGTCGAACGTCTTTTGTGCTTTTTCGGTCATTATCTGTGAAACCACTCTTCACTCCTGGTTTGAAGATTCTATCACGCCGCTCGACGGATTTGCGTCAGGCGGCAACTGCCTCGGGGAGTCCGCTGCGCACCCCCACGGAAATCAAGGCCGCCCGCGCCGCACAATTGCCGCTGCGCACTGCGCCCTCCATGGTGGCTGGCCAGCCCGTGTCCGTCCAAGCACCCGCGAGGGTGATGGTGCGCACGCCGGTTTCGGCTTTGGGCCGCTTGGATGCCGTTCCCGGCGCGCCACGGAAGGTCGCCGCGCGTTCGCAGGTTGCGAAGAAATCCACAACTTGCGCATGAGTTGCCGCCGGAAAAAGCCGCTGCAGCGCGGGCTCGAACTCCTCGCGAAGCTCGTCGCGCGAAGCGCCCACGTACGCGTCGGCGACCGATAGCGAGACGGTCAGGCACTGGCCGTCTTTCAAGCCCGCCGCGGCCGTGTGATCGAAGATCCACTGCATCGGCGTCTCGACGCCCGCCGCGAACGGCTCGTCCATCACCACGCGGTCGTAGACGATGTGCAGGTTGACGATCGGCGACGTCCCGAGCGCGCGCAGTGCCTCGCGATCCACCTTCGCCTCGTCGGGCAGGATTTCCGCGGCCGTATCGTGGGGAGTCGCGACGATGACCGCGTCGAACGGATAGACGCGGTCGCGAGAGCGCACGCTCGCCTCTCCATGCGGCCCGCACTCTACGGCTTCAACGGGCGCACGGGTCTGAACCGCGCCGCCGAGTTTTTCGAGTTCGCGCTCGGCGGGTTCCGCGTGCAGCTGTGAGAGCGGAACCTTCGAGATTCCGATCTCGCCCGCGCGCGGATCTGTGAGCAGGCCGGTCTGGAAGACCTTCACGGCCAGCGCAAGCGATGCGTCGCGGGGCCGGAGATTGATGGTCGCGCGCGTGAAGAGATCCCAGAAGCGCTCGATGGCCGCCTCGCTCTGGCCGTGCTCGCGCAGCCAACCGCCGAAACTCTGCAAGTCGATTTTTGGATCGGAGGGATCGAGCTCGCGCAGCGCGAACGCCGCGCGGCCGATCTGCAAGCGCTCGAACACGCTGAGGTGTGAGTACTGGAGCAGGCTGCCGGTCATGTGCAGCGGTGCGGGAAGCGCGCCGCGCCGCAGCCGGGCCATGCCGCGTCCCGGCATCAGCACCGGTATGTCGAGGCGATCCTGGAGCGTCACGAGGTCCATCACGCCGAGCCGCTGCAAGAAGGCGATGTAGTAATCGCAGCAGCGCAGGAAGACGTGCTGGCCGTTGTCGATCCAGAGGCCGTTGCGCTCGCTCGACCAGGTCGCACCGCCAAGCCGGGTGCGCGCCTCGAAGAGCGTGACCTGCGCGCCCGCGTCGCCGCACGCGATTGCGGCACTGAGCCCCGCGAGTCCACCGCCGACGATGCCGATCTGCGGGCGCGTCATCGCTGTGCCCCCACGCGCTTGGGTGCGAACAGCACGCCGAAGTAACGCCGCGCGAAATCGCACCGCCGCGCACGCGGTGCGCCGCCCATCACGTCGTAGGAGCTGTGCGCAATTGCGTCGAGCGCCGCCCGCCCACCGGCCACGAAGCCCCCGATTGCGAGCCGCGCGCGGCCGCGCAGTGACTTCACGAGCGGAACGCCCTCGTCGAGCAGGTCATGAGCGCGCGCACACTCGAAGCGCAGCAGCTCACGCAGTGCGGGGCTCGCGGCATCTGCGGCGAGTTCGTCTTCGCGACAGCCGAACTTCACGAGGTCTTCGCTCGGCAGGTAGATGCGCCCGGCCGCGTAATCTTCCTTCACGTCCTGCCA
>JAFDAW010000296.1 GCA_019313605.1 Deltaproteobacteria bacterium | reverse complement strand
GGTGTCCGAAGTGCCCAACGGGTGAGCCAAAACGCAGCTTCTTTGCCCTGTCTACATTTCCCCTGCCACTCAATTTATGAACATCCACTCGTACTTAGGGTCGCCACGCATGTTGCTTGACTCGGTTTCCCCCCAGCGTGTAGGGTGGGGGCGCTGCCCGATGAAGCCCGGCATCGCGGCCCGCCGCGCAGAGGTTGATCCGTTTTTCGCTATGCGCCGTCTTATTTGAAGAAGTACGGGCCAGCGCTCCGCCCCGCGTCCAGAAGGAGACTCCATGAAGCGTACCAGCACATTCCTCTTTGGGATCTTTCTCCTCGTAATGCTCTCCGTCGGCATGATCGGGGCCGGTGAGCGGCTCCCTCCCGAGGGCCCGTTGGCTCAGTTCTACGACCAGATCCACGCGCTGTTTGTCGAGACGGGCCTGTTGGCAGCCGAGAGCAACGACCAGCAGGAACAGATCGACCAGCTCAAGCGAGCCGTGTGTGGACTGTCCACGGTCGCTGGTGGTCCCACCCACCCGGAGTTCTGCGAGGTCGTTGTCACGACCTGCGAATGCTTCCAGACGGCTGATTGCGCGTGCGATCCGGGGCCCGACTTCGAGTTGGAGAGCTGCGAATCCGCAAGCTTCCCACACCCCAGTCTCGGCAAAATTCCGCCACCGAAGTGCGGGACAGTCGCTGGCTGCCAGGGGACGTTCACGCGCACCGCAGCCGGAGACGTGGGGGACATCGAAGTCAATCCGCATTGCGGAGGTGAAGTATGTCCCGGGTGCGGTACTAATAATCCTCCCCCCGGCGACTTCTAAAAAGATGAGCAATTACATAGCTGTTAGAGAGGGGTCCAGGGTTCGAGCCCCTGGGCCTAACACTTGAAACACTTGTCGCAGATGAATACTCCGCTCGGACATTCTGCGGTGTACCTATCGGTGATCGAAAATCTTGGCTCCACGTTCACAATACATTCACAAATATTACGCAACTAGAGAACGTGAGTACCTGAAATTCCTATATGAGGACGCGGGTTCGATTCCCGCCCCCTTGGCGTCCCCCACTATTGACCGAAACGCATCGATATGACCGGTTCGGGCGAAAAACATCAATGAAATCAACCCCAGCATCTCCTTGCCAACGTGGGGGTCGCCGGTTCGAGCCCGGTCTCGTGCTCCAGATAAAGTGAACGCCCTCGGCCGGTTAGGTCGGGGGCGTTTTCGCTTTCGAGGTCCTGCGCCGAATTCATAGCCGGATAGAGCCGTTCCGATCTGTCGTTGATCGTTAACATCGGCGAACGAGCGGTTCATCTCCTGTTCTCGAATGGCGTGTTTGTAGGTCTTTAGTGTCAGCGTTGGCGATTCACCGAGCGGCGATCAGGGCAACGCCCCGTAAATGGAACGCAATGAGATGGCCCGCCAATCGTCGCCCCAAGTGTTCCACCGGTCATCAAGGTCTGCCGTGGGCGGGGCTGCGATCACGTCATCAAGGCTCATGCCATTCTTCTTCATGGCTGCAACCCGTTCGCTGAGGGTGACTAACATGTCCCGAAAAGCCTTTACGTCCGCCTTGCCGGTGACCGGCCCGTGGCCCGGAATGAGGCGGGTTTGATCGTTGATAAGGGCCAAGAGCGTGTCTGCTGCCGCAATCGATCCGTTAATTGTGCCACCTGAACTGTAATCGACGAGAGGGTAGACGCCGTTCAAGAAGATATCGCCAGTGTGGATCACGTTGCTGTCCCTGAACCAGACGAAGGCGTCGCCGTCCGTATGGGCGGGTTCGACGTAAATAACTTGCGTCGCCTCTCCGTTTAGATGCAGGGTCATCGAGTTGTCAAAAGTGATGACCGGCAGCGCCTCATGGGGGGCGGGTTTCACATCCAGATCATGCGTCTCCAGGTAGCCTCCGCTTTTTAGCCGTTCGCGGGCGTTGTCATGGGCAATGATCACTGATCCGGCCCTGCCAAAGTATTCGTTTCCGCCTGCGTGGTCGAAATGCCAGTGGGTATTGATCACATAGCGGATCGGCTGATCGCTGATGCGGGCAATAGCGGCCTGTAGGTCGTCGCCATACCCGTCGTAATCGTCATCGATGATAAAGATCCCATCGGTGCCCACCGACACGCCGATATTGCCGCTATCGCCAAACAGGACATAGAGTGTGTCGCTCAATTTCTGGACTTTGAATTCTACTGGGTCCGCTGTGTGCGCACAGGCCGACAAAGCGATTGATACAACAACCACCCAGGTACGCACTAATTCAAGGGTCTGCATCGTGTCCTCCATCGCCCGAGTTTCAGGGAAAGACAAGACTACACGGATGTATCGTGGCCGTCGAAAGTCACCTCGTTTCCCCCACTATTGACCGAAACGCATCGATATGACCGCTCTCGGCGAAAAAAACTCAATGAAATCAACCCCAGCATCTCCTTGCCAACGTGGGGGTCGCCGGTTCGCGGCCGAGCTTCGCTCGGCTAGCGCAAAGCGGGCGAAGCCCGCCAGCGAGCCCGGTCTCGTGCTCCAGGAATTCCGAAGGCCCGATCGCAGCCGCGATCGGGCCTTTCTTGTTCGGGTGACGGTTGGCGGACTGCTAGGCCCTTTACTTCCGCCTGCTCACTCTCGACAGCGCCACCAAGGAGCCCGCGCGGATCAGCGCCTCCGCATGCGGGACAGGCCCAGCAGGGTCGCGATCCCGGCGCCCAGCATCAGCAGCCCCGTGGGCTCGGGCACGAAGAACACCTTCAGCCTCCACATTCGGGCGGCCTGCCAGATGTTGGTGATCGGATCCGAGTCCGGATCCAAGGGCACGTTGTAATCGTGAATGAGTCTCGGGCGGACCATCGACACGACGCGCCCGACACCATACAGGTACTGCTTGTACGTACGTGTGGTGGTGGTTAACGTGCTGAGGGTCCTATTCCAAGTGATGCCCCACCAGTAATGCGTCACCGTGATGTCGGCACCGCCGAGGCTAATGTCGTAGCCCTGTGCCTGGGGTGTAATGGCTCCTGGGTTGTTTGTGCGCCACACAGACCCCTTCGCGTTGTGGACCTTGGCAAACCCGGTCGTCCACGGGTGAATCAGGTTCAGGTATCGCCGCATTCCCGAGATGAAGCTGGCGTTCCCGTACGGCGTGGGGGCCTTCCCGTTAGGCGTCGTGGGGGTGGTGGCCTTGGCGGTAGCGGACTGGAGCCCGTCTCCGATTCCGGTTCCCTTCACGTTCAACAGGAAGCGCGTATTCTGTTAGATCGCCGTGGTGTCACCGATATCACTCACGAAGGTGCTCGGGGTGCAGCCGAACTTCCCCTCATCCAGGCAAATCCAGTCGCCGTACGCCTTGTAGAGGGCCGGGGAGAAGTAGTAGATGTACTGATACCAGAACGCCGACTGGCGGTAGAAAATTCTGAACGTGCCGCCGAAGCGTC
>JAFDAW010000295.1 GCA_019313605.1 Deltaproteobacteria bacterium | reverse complement strand
CAGGGCGAGATTTTCCAGGATGAGCGTCTCTCGATGGATGAAGAGGCTGCGCAGAAAGCCAACGAGCAGGATCATCCGGGCATTCTAGCGGGCGCGGGAAAGTCGAATGATTTCAGGCTGGACGGGGTTTCCGCGGACTACGGGTATGGAAGGAAGTATCCGCAACCTTCCTCCACCGAAAGGGCCACGTTCGTGAGAATAAGAAAAGGCTCAATTCGAGGTCGTGTCAAGTCCAATGGCCTTTATCCCATATTGAAGCAACTCGATCCACTCATAGCGCGCCATAAAATGGGCTCGACCAAGCGACGCCGCCGTCCTGCTGGATGACTCGGACGTAGTAATACTCCCCGGGTCCCAAGGGCGGAATTGTTCGTTCTTCGGTCCACTCGAGTTCTCCCTGCAACCGGATCGAAGAGATGTGGCCAGAGCGCACAATGTCGATGCGCTCCAATGGAGACTCCGCGACCACGTAGATGTGCAATCGTTGGGCCTCGGGTCGTTGGCCCGCTGTTGTGTCTCGGGAATCTTCAGGCACGATGTTCTTCTCAAATGCAAGGCTGCTTCCCATCGGATGCCCGTCGAGTTCCACCTCGAGCCAAATTCGGGCTCCATTGGTTGCGTAGACTCTGCGTGCCAGCAGGGCCTCACGAATTGCGCTGCGGCTCAACTCCTCGCTGAAGATTGCCGCCAGGCCGCTCCCCCCCGAAGATGCCAGTTGGGCTTGGCCCGGATGTCCGTCATGGCTGTCACTGCTCCCGATGAATCCGAATTGCATCCCCGCATCCAGAACGTCTCGGACAAAGTTGCCCGGTAGCGGGTCGTAGATGCGTCCCGGGGAATCTTCAGCCTCGCTGCTACCGTGAACCGACACGATCTCCGTCACTGGCTCGATGGCGGGGTCCGGCCGATAGGTCCAGTTGGTCGACACGGGTCCCCCGGCAGAGTGATGGGCGAAGGTGAGTGCGGGTTGGCCCTTAAGAGCACTCCAGAGTTGAGCGGGAGTTTGGTAGCGGGGGTCGGCCATGCTCAGTACCTGGCCCTTGTTTTCGAAGTAGATGACATGCCGATGGCCGTGAATCCAACTTGTCCACTCGTAGCCGAGCAGCGTGACGAAATGTCCAGGATCATTGAAGCGGTCCACATTCGTGCGTATCTCTTCCCACATCTCGGGGTTCGCGTCTAGAAAGTTCTCCCCCCAGTGATCGTGATCGGTCAGTGATACGACATCGAGACCGGCGACATCTCGGGCGTAGAGGAAGTAGTCCGCGGGAGTTCCCGTGCCATCCGAGATCTGCGAGTGGCCGTGCAGATCGGTCCAGCGAAGGCGTGGGATCCCCTCCCGGACCACAAGGGGATTACTCGTAGTCAGAGTGGCAAGACGATACTCGGGCGAGTACAGGATCGCGCTGATGCGGTAAACCCCTGGCTTGTTGACCCGGATGGGCAGCCTCCGGCGGCCGAGGTGATCGAGACGGAATTCGACATGCTGGGGAACCTCCAGCCCATCGCGATCGACCCTGAGGGACACGCTGCCGTCAAACGCAACCCCGGTGCTGCCTTCCCGATCCAAAACGCTCAGCGAAACTTGAATCTCATCGCCGGGGCGCGCACTCGAGGGCAACATGACGATGAGTCTCGCGGGATCTCCGGCGGCGATGTCCACGGTCGGCGAGTTCGCGATCAGCTTGCGGGCTCCATCCCCATCTCCGTCGACGGCAAACCAGAGTCGCGCACGTCTCTCCGCGAAGCTGTCAACCCTTGCCAGCGCGCGGCCAGCACCATAGACGAGCCGAATCTTCTCGCCCGCCTCCAGGCCACGTCCCCCGATCCCAATCGCAAGGACTTCGGTCCCCCACCACTCGATATCCAGCTCGACTCCGTCGACCGCGCATTCGACCTCGGTGTACCCGGGTGCGTCGGACACTAGATTCTGGGGAGGGTCCCAGCCCCAGTACGAGGAAACCTGGAAATACAACGCTCCACCGATCGAGATCCCCAGTGGGCCCGCTTCGTAGGTCGTGCGGATTCGCGCAAGTCCCCCGGCGTGCGGCAGCAACGGCGCACCAGCCTCATCCTCGACGCTCTCGATCCAGGCCCGCCCTCCCCCATCCGACGGGTGCCGCTCCATGCTGATGTCCTCCAGCACGTACTGCAGTGAACTAAATTTGGCATCTCTGGAGAATCCGAGACTCGCGTCGAGTGAGATGGGGACATCATCCACCGAACCGAACGCTGGATCGCCGATTGAAGCCAGGGCGGAATCGTTCGTGGAGGCTTCATCGGAAGCGGGCCCGGATGGGTCCTGGACCCCGCTAGGAATCCAGTCCTGCAGTGAACCGGATTGGTTCCCGGAATCTAGGCTGCACGCAAGAACCATTGCTACGCCGAATGCGCCCAGCCAGGGAGCAGTCACCCTTCGGATGTGGCAGTTTCCAACTGACGCTTTTCCGTCAATCATCGTCGCAGGGGTAGCACAGGGCTAGGTTTTCGCCTCAGCAAGAAGTCGTTCTATGCGCTTCTGGATAACGTCTAGTATGTCCGTGTCCGGGGACGTTGTTGACTTGTTGACTTGCTCTCGGTGAGGAGCAGCAGGAGGGACTATGGGGCCATCGTCAGCATCCAGTCACGCCCGACCTCGCGCCTTTGAGGGCTCTAGTGCGGGTAGATTCGAGATTGGCCACGAACCCCGAAGGGAAGTCACTGAACCTCGAGGCGGCTCTCGTGGGCCCCCTGCCCCGCTTAGCCCCCGAAGCGCCTAGTGGCGTGAGACAAGTCCGCCAGCAAACCAGACAACCAGAAAGGATGTGATAGCATCCGTTTGGCCTGCGCCGGCCAGGAGGCGCCCACAGCTGCGGTGGTGGTCTGGCTCCAACCTTGCAGAAGAGGAAACCAACATGAAAACCACCAACCACCATCCCGTCATCGTTGACTACGGACAGACTCTCGAGCAGATGGTCGGTGCAGGGAAGTACGACTGGGCGAATTCGGACATCACCCAAGAGCATTTCTCGGTGAGCGGGAACGGCAAAGCCGAACGACCGCTCGAACTCGTCCACTTCAACCGCGAGATGACGACCGACCAGGCGCTCGAGGAACTCGATAAGCAGGACTTCCGTCCGGCAACCATCGAAGAGCTGCTCGCTTTCGGGGCCACCTATCTGGAGATCCAGCGTGAGTTCCCAATCGTGGAACTTGGTTCCGTCTGGCGAGATCAGCGCGGCATGCGCCGCGCCGCTTATCTTCACAGGGAGGGTCCGCGGCGGAGCCTGCATCTCTACTGGATCGAGAGCAACTGGTACGGGAGCTACCGTTTTCTCGCCGTCCGCAAGTAACCCGTTCTGTGCCAAAACTCAGCCGACCCGAAACTCGCGCAATTCCGGAGCCTTGCAGGCTGGCACCAGCGTCGATCTCGGCCTATCTCGGGCACCCT
>JAFDAW010000294.1 GCA_019313605.1 Deltaproteobacteria bacterium | reverse complement strand
TATCGCGAAGACGGGCCCCTACCTTCACGATGGTTCGATCCAAGAACTCGACGAGATGATTCGCATCATGGCCGAGTACCAGCTCGGGATTCCGGTCGACGACGCGCAGGTGAGCGCGATCGAGGCATTTCTCGAGTCGCTGACCGGAGCCGTGGATGCCGAGTTGATCGCGATGCCCGAACTGCCGCCGAGCGGCCCGGACACGCCCGCTCCAGATCCGAGCTGAGGATCCGCCACTTGGCGCTCGTGGGCCGCATCGGCCGCGAGCGCCAGCGGGCTCGGATCCGAGTCGAGCGATCAGCGGACGTAGTAGCTGAGGGCGTTGGGACTGAAACCGCGCGGGTCCGTGGTTTCTCCAAAGATCGGTGGAGTGTTTTCGTTGTCGAGCCCCGAGACGAGGTACCGGCGCGCCTTCAGGTCGTTGAAGACCTCCAGCGTGCTCCAGAGCACCGGCACTTCGTAGAAATTGATCGCGTGAGCCTCGGCCACCCGCCAGAGTTTCCCATCCAGATCGTAGAGATCGGCGGCCGCGATCTGCCAACTGTCTTCATCGACGTAGAAGACACGGCGAGAGTAGACGTGTTTCTCGTCGTTCTTGAGCAGGCCCTCGACCACCCAGACCCGATGCAGTTCGTAGCGCGAAAGATCGGGGTTGATGTGGTGGGTGAGCAGGATGTCTTTCGCCGAAATCGCGTTGCTGTTGATCCGGTAGGCGTTGTAGGGAATGTAGATCTCGCGTTTTCCCAATAGCTTCCACTCGAAGCGATCCGGTGGTCCGAGAAAGAGCTGAACGTCGTCGACGGTTCTCAGATTGTCTGAATTGGCCGAGGGGAAATCGTAAGCCACGAAAGGGTTGCGAACGACACGTCGAAGGGATTGGCTGTAGGACCAGACCTTTCGCGGATCGTGCGTCTGGTTGATGGTCTCGATCCCCAGCGATCCGTTGCCCGCGAGCAGCGCCGGTTCGACGACCTTGGATTTCACCGCGAACATGATGTTCGGATACTTCCGCTTGAATGGGGTGTCGCGCTGGGAGCCGTACGGGAATCCGATTTCCTGGGCCGACAACACGACCTGATATTTTCCGCGTCGCGTCACCGCGGCCAGGCCGTTTGCGCGTCGCACGTAGACGCCGCGCCAGCGCAGATTGTGGTTCCAGATCACCTCGACGCCGCTCTTGGGGATCGGAAATGGCGAGCTGACGCTCGCGTATTCGACCCCCCCCTTGCCCTCCATGATCACCTGGGCCTGCGTCGCGTTGGCGGCGACCGCTTCGTAAACCCAGCTCGGGTACGAGGCCGAGCGCCGCGTCCGGTAGACGGGCATCCGCCAGGTTTCGGGATGGGCGAGCAGCAGCGCCTTCTGGCCTTCCGTCAGGTGGGATGCGTGCTGTTCCCAGTTGGATGCGTCGATCGTGAAGAGCACGGGATCCTGCGCGAACGGGTCAGGGTGAGAGGCGCCTGGGTCGTAGTCGGGTGGCACCGTGGTAATGCCCCCGGTCCACTCGGGAATGGTGCCCTCTGCGTTTCCAGCGCGTTCGCCACCGATCGGTGTGAGATCTGCGCCGAGTCGCTTCGCCTCTGCCGCGGCGACTTCTGCACTCGCGGGCAGCGAAACGAACACCGTCAGCAGCGCAACGAGCAACGGATTCCAAATTGGGTTCACGGCATCAGGTCTCCCTGTTCTAATAGTAGAACGTCAGGTTGAAGCTCAAGAAGTCGCGGTCGGCGAGCAGATTGAGGGGTTTACCATCGAAGAACGAGGTGTAGGAAAGTCTGGCCGTCCAGCGGTTGTTGTAGTTCAGATTGAGCCCAGCCGTGATGGATTTGCGTTCCTCGACGAACGCAACCGCAGGTCCGGCTCCGGTGCCTTTGAAGTCGTGGGTCCAGACCATGATCGGTCGCACACCGAGTCCTCCCAGGACGCCCTCGTACAACATGGAAGCGCTCAATCGGTAACCCCAGGATCCGCTGTCCGCCGGATGACCGTCCGGCAGATCGCTGAAGTGCACCCACCCGAGGTCGAAAGCAACCAGGGTCTGCGCGGATCGCAGGAGTGGCCCGAAGAGCTGGAGGATTCCGAGCGATAGCTGGGTCTTGTCGCCCTTCGCATAACCCTTGACGACCTTCCGGGCACCAAACTCACCCAGCGAAGTCTGACTGAAAGCGTCGGTGAATTGGATTGGCGATAGCGAAGCGACGAGCACCTCTTCCCTTGGAATCTGAATCGGCCAGCCGAAGTGGTGAGCGATCTCACCGGAAATCAAGGTGCCCGTCCAGGGTGTCGCGGTGCTGAAACTCACTCCCAGCATCTGGATGTCTTCGGGGTAGCTTGCGAAATAACGGGTTTCGTTTGCGAGCTCGCCAATCGTGAGCACTTCTTCAATTTCGCGCGCTTCGCCAATCGAGATGCCGGCCTTCACT
The DNA here is from genome assembly GCA_019313605.1 of Deltaproteobacteria bacterium. Taxonomy (GTDB): domain Bacteria; phylum Myxococcota_A; class UBA9160; order UBA9160; family SMWR01; genus JACZVU01. Next base: position 1,011 of record JAFDAW010000294.1, on the reverse strand, counting down.
GCGAGGTCGGCAGCTCTGAGGTTGACGGCCGCATCCGACGTCTCGTCGATGGCTTGCTGGTTGGCCGTTCGACCATTGATCAGTGGCAGGCGGCTGTGATAATTGAGGAAATGAAGTGCGAGCTTGGCCCCGTTCAGGGCCTGAAAGAACGATTGAATCGTGAATCCGAATTGGCCCTGGTCATCGGGTTTGTCGCGGCCTCTCGACGGGATCTTCATGAAATTGCGGTCGAATCCCAGTGTTCCCGGAGTCAGCCCGAAGTGGGCGTCGAGATCCGTTCCCCGGTCCGAGAACTGGCCGAAGCCGGAAAACGCCTGTCCGGTTCCGTCCCCTCCGATCAGATCGTCCCCTGAAAAGAACCAACCCACCGGTGCGTCCCGGACCTCCTGCCAGTCGTATTGGTAGAAACCTTCGATCGCGATCGTCTCCGTGAGGTTGGCGGCTGCCCAGAGCATGCCCTGGCGGACGAAAGCATCTCGCCCCGTCGTCGTGGGTTGAGTGATCGCGATGAGATCGAGGGGGTTGACGACGTCGACTCCGAAGCGCAGGAATCCGCTCTCTCCCCAGTTCAACACCTGGTTGCCGACTCGGACGTGCACCGGCACGCCGCCCAGGTTGAGTGCGGCGCTGAAGTAGTAGTCCTGGAAGTCCCCACCGCGACCGACGAGATCGTGGGCATCGCCGCTGAGCGCCGAGTGTTTGCGGTCGTCCAGTTCGGTTTCGAAATCGTAGAAGCCGTATCCGCGAACGTAGGCTCCGAAGTTCCGCCATTTCAGCGTCAGCTCGGCGGTCGCGCGGACGCCGTTGGAGACGATGCCCTTGTCGTAGTTGAGATCGCCGTCGTCTACGTTGACAGTGGCCGCGGCTCCGCCGTTTCCGATGCCGATGAATTCGCGATCGCGACTCTCCGTGCGGGCCAGAAGCCCGTAGGCGAGGCTGATGTTGAAGAGTCCATCGATCTCGCCAACGTGAAATATCTCCGCCCAGGCCGGTGCGGCCAGCAGATTCACC
>JAFDAW010000058.1 GCA_019313605.1 Deltaproteobacteria bacterium | reverse complement strand
TGCGCGCTGGTGGGATTTGGTGGCGCGGCCGGTCAGCACGTCTGCGCGATCGCGCGAGAACTCGGGATCCGAACCGTGCTCCTCCACCCGCTGGCGGGCGTTCTCTCCGCCTACGGGATCGGCGTTGCGGATACCAGTTGGGACGGCCAGCGCGACGCGGGCCGCGTTGCGCTTTCCACCGAGAGCGGGTTGTCGCCATCCGTCTGCGGGCAGTTGGAGGAACTCGAACGCGAGGGCGTACAGGCACTCGCCGCGGAGGGCTTCGGCGAGGGGGCGCTGCGCGTCGAGCACCTTCTCGATCTCCGGTATCTCGGAACCGAGACGCCTCTCTCGGTGGCCGTACCCGAGGACGGTGACTGGGCGGTCGCGTTTGCCGCCCAGCACCAGGACCGCTTCGGATACACGCGCCCGGGTCGTGCGATCGAGGTCACGACCGCTCGGGTTCGGGTGAGCGCCCACTCCGAAGCAACGATCGAATCCCCGGGCGTGGATCCGACCGACGAACCGCAGCCGCCTGCGAGCGAAGCCGCTGCACTGCGGCGCGAGCGGGTCTGGTTTTCCGGCGTCGGCCGGGTCGAGGTGCCCGTCTTCGAGCGCGAATCGCTCGCGCCGGGCGCCCAGCTCCGCGGCCCCGCGATCGTGCTCGAGGACACCGGCACGATCGCGCTCGACCCGGGATTCGTCGCGCGCCTGCGCGGCGACGGGATTCTCGTGCTCGAAGACGAGTCGGGCGCAGCACGCCCGGATCCGCTCGACCTCTCGCAGCCCGATCCGATTCGCCTCGAGGTCTTCGGCAACCGCTTCATGTCGATCGCCGAGCAGATGGGCGCGGTGCTCCGCAATACATCGGTGTCGACGAACATCAAAGAGCGCCTCGACTACTCGTGCGCGGTCTTCGACGGCTCGGGCGGGCTGGTCGCGAATGCGCCGCACATTCCCGTCCACCTCGGCGCGATGGCAGAGACCGTGCGCTACGTGCGCGCGGCGTTTCCGGAACTCCATCCCGGGGACGTGGTGGTCACCAACGATCCCGCCCACGGCGGTTCGCACCTGCCCGACGTGACCGCGGTGACGCCCGTGTTCTGCGGCGATCAAGTGCCCGCGTTCTTCGTCGCGAGCCGCGGCCACCACGCGGACATCGGCGGGCTGACGCCGGGCTCGATGCCCGCGAACTCGCGCACACTCGAAGAGGAGGGCGTCGTATTGCGCGCGTTTCTCGCGGTGCGCGAGGGGCGCTTCGAAGAGAAACACCTGCGCGCAGAACTCACCCACGCGCGCTACCCGGCCCGCAGCCCGGACGACAACATCGCCGAACTCGAGGCGATGGTGGCCGCCAACCAGGCCGGGGTGGCACTGCTCGAAGAGCTCGTCTCCGAGCGCGGGCTCGCCGCGGTCGAGATCACGATGGCGCAGATCCAACGCGCGACGGCCCAGAAGGTCGCGCGCGAGATCGGTCGGTTGCCCGATGGCGTGCACGAATTCGCAGACGCACTCGACGACGGGACGCCCGTCTGCGTGGCGCTGACGATCGAAGGCGAGCGCATGCGGATCGACTTCGCGGGTACGGGAGCGGCGCTCGACGGCAATCTCAACGCGCCGCGGGCCGTCGTGCAGGCGGCGGTGATCTACGTGCTGCGCGCGTTGGTCGCTGAGCGGATCCCACTCAACGGCGGCTGCCTGGATCCCGTCGAGATCTCGATTCCCGCAGGCTCGCTGCTCGACCCGCCGCTGGGCGCCGCGGTCGTGGGCGGCAATGTCGAAACCTCCCAGCGCATTGTCGACGTGTTGCTCGGCGCGCTCGGTGTGGTCGCCGCGAGCCAGGGGACGATGAACAACGTCGCGTTCGGCGACGCGAGCTTCGGCTACTACGAGACGATTGGCGGCGGGGCTGGCGCGGGGGAGGGCTTCGACGGCGCCTCGGGCGTCCACACCCACATGACGAACACGCGCATCACCGACGCGGAGGTGCTCGAAGCCAGGCACCCCGTTCAGTTGCTGCGCTTTGCGCTGCGGCGCGGCTCGGGTGGTGCAGGCCGCTGGAGGGGAGGGGATGGTCTCGAGCGCCACTACTCGTTCTGCGCGCCGGTAACCGTCTCACTGCTCGGCGAGCGACGGACGATCGCGCCCTGGGGGCTCGCGGGCGGCGAGCCCGGCGCGCGCGGGCGCAACGCCGTGGAGCGCCGCGACGGCCGCGTCGAGGAAGTCGCCGGCAAGGCCACGCTGGAGCTGAAAACCGGCGACCGGCTACTCGTCGAGACCCCCGGCGGCGGAGGATTCGGCCCCGCGAAGTAGCGATTCCACGCTCTATGTCTTGCCCGCCCGGGCAGACCGTTTTACAGGTGCAACCGCACCACTGGCCGGGACCCAGAGATCGGGTCCGCGTTTCGCCTGACGGTACGCTGTTTGCGAATTTCGTTGAGATTGCGTCCGTTCCATCCTGATCGGGGTCGCTGCCCGGACAGACCGGATTGCTGAGCGCGATCGCTCCACTGGCCGGGGCCCAGAGATCGGGTTCACGTTGCGCCTGACGGTACGCTGTTTGCGCATTTCGTCGGGATTGCGTCGGTTACGTCGAGTTCGGGGTTGCGATCGGGGTGGGGCGTCCTTACTGTGCTGCCCACGGTGGGCGCGTAGCTCAATTGGCAGAGCAAGGGACTCTTAATCCCTAGGTTGAAGGTTCGATTCCTTCCGCGCTCACCATCTCAACCCTGCGTTGACTCTCTCGGGTTCCAACCCTAGGGTGCACCTCTGACTGCCGGGGTGGCGGAATTGGTAGACGCAGTGGCCTTAGGAGCCTCTGTCCGAAAGGACGTGCAGGTTCGAGTCCTGTCCCCGGTACCGGACTTCCCCCGGTTTGTAGGCGCTCAAAGGGCAGGTTTCGAGGTAGTCGCGTACGCCTTTGGGCTAACGCACTCACGCTGCGAAGATGTCTTCGAATACATCGGACGGTTCTTCGATCCAACGCACCTGAACGAACTGAATCACGAAAGAAGGAGAAGGGAATTCCTATGAAGCTACGAATTCTGGCTCTTGTGTTCTTCGCTCTCGTTCAGGCCCCTTTCGTCGGGGCAGCGGCTGAAACAACAAATCGACCGAACATCTTGCTGATTGTTGTCGATGACATGGGCTACTCGGATATGGGGCCCTTTGGAAGCGAGATAAAGACCCCAAGCATCGACTCACTTGCCGATCAGGGCGCAAAATTCACCGATTTCTACGTTGGACCGAGCTGCTCGGTGACTCGATCCATGCTGTTTTCGGGGAATGACAACCACGTAGCCGGCCTCGGCAACATGAACGAACTACTTACGCCGAATCAAGTTGGGCAACCCGGGTACGAGGGATTCCTGAATAATCGGGTGGCATCGCTCGCCTCACTTTTGAAGACAGCCGGCTATCACACCTACATGTCGGGCAAATGGCATCTCGGTCATGAGCCTGATCAGGATCCTTCCAAACGTGGATTTGAGAGGGTCTACACGATGCTCCAGGGTGGGACGAGTCACTTCGACGACGAGTGGATGATGTACGCGAATTACACGCCCACTTACAGAGAAGACGGCGTGCGGACCCATGTTCCTCAGGGCTTCTACTCCACAGAGTTCTATGCCGACCAGATCGTTAAATATATGGACGAGCAAAAGGACGACAAACCCTTCTTCGCCTACCTGTCGTTCACTGCGCCACACGATCCGCTGCACGTGCCGGACGAATGGCTCGACCGCTACAAAGGGCAATATGACGCGGGCTATGACGAATTGCGCGGAAGGCGTCTTGCACGAATGAAGGAACTCGGAATTATTCCCACGGAAACCGTCCTCGGTCCATGGCTACATCTGGTTCCGAAGTGGGAGGAACTCACTGCTGAGCAGAAGAAGATGGAAATACGCCGTATGGAAATCTACGCTGCGATGATCGGGAATATCGATCATCACATCGGACGGGTTCTCAGATACCTCGAAAGCTCAGGAAAGAAAAAGGATACTCTCGTCGTATTCTTCTCGGACAATGGTGCGAACGGTTTCAAGATGGATAGTTATCCCGGCACCGATGAAGCCTGGATGGAGCATAATTCCGACAACCGGCTTTCCAACTGGGGCAAACGCGCGTCGCGCATCGCACAGGGTCCCGGGTGGGCCCAAGCCAGTTCAACTCCTTTTCATCTCTACAAGAACTTTCTCGCCGAAGGCGGGATCCGCTCGCCGCTGATCATAAGCGGGCCGGGCGTTGCCTATCAGGGCGAGACCGTGAATGGCCTGACGCATGTGATGGATTTGGCGCCCACTTTTCTTCAACTGGCTGGAGTAACCTATCCGGCAACCTACGACGGCAATCCAGTCGAGCAGCCGCGCGGAAAGTCGATGGTCGGGCTTCTATCCAAGAAGAGTTCAACGGTTCGCGGGCCAGATGAAGCGATCGGCTGGGAATACAACAACTTCAAGGCGATTCGAATTGGCGACCACAAAGGGACCTGGATCAGCAAGCCCTTTGGTCCGAGTGAGTGGCAGATCTTCGATCTGAGCGTCGATCCGGGCGAAAGCAAGGATCTATCCACCCAGGAGCCAGAACTGAGGGAGAGCCTCATTGATGCCTGGAATGATTACGCGAAGTCGGTCGGGGTCATCCCTCCCGAAGGTGGCCTCTTTGGCGATTAACCCCGCGCGCCAGCCTCGTCGCCTCTAGTGGATCTGTCCCCCCGGTTTCGTACAGGGCCGGGGGATGGATCCGGGGATCCGCACCTCGATTGCGCTGGCCAGCTCGGAAGACTGCGGCTACAACTCCAGACGGATCGGGATACAGATCGGAGCTGCACCAGTCTTGCCGCTGTGTTCCCGTCGAGTCCTGTCCCCGGCACCACCTCCTTCGAACGGAATCCCATGACGACAGAGAAGACTAAAAAAACAGCGGTTCGCGTCGAGACGATCGAGCGCACATCGATTCTCCACACGATCGAAATCGAGGTGGACGCTTCGCGTGTCCGCAAGGCATTCGACCGCGCTTATCGCGATCTCGCCAAGCAGGTTCGGGTCAAAGGGTTTCGCCCCGGCAAGGCGCCGCGCTCCGTGCTCGAAAAACTCTACGGCGCCTCGGTCGCCGAGCAGCTCGAGCACACGCTGGTATCGGAGACGCTCTCGGATGCGATCGAACTCGCAGAGATTCAGCCGGTCAGCGAACCCGCGATCTCGGCCGGCAAGCCCGCGCCGGACGCGAGTTTCAAATACACGGCGTCGCTCGAAGTGAGTCCCGAAATCGAATTGCCGGATCTCACCGGACTCCCCGCGATTCGCCCCGAGGTCTCGGTGGAAGACACCGAGGTCGAGGAGCGGCTCGAAGAATTGCGCAACGCGAACGCGCCGCTCGTCGAAGAGGCCGAGGGCACGGCGCTCGCGAGGGGCCACACCGCCAAGATCGACTTCGTCGGCAGGATCGACGGCGAAATCTTCGAGGGCGGGACCGGGCAGGGCGTGCCGCTCGAGATTGGCGGTGGGCGCTTCATCCCCGGCTTCGAGGATCAGCTGACCGGCGCGCAGGCCGGCGACGACCGCGACGTGACCGTGACGTTCCCGGAGGTCTACGGCAACCCGGAGGTCGCTGGCAAAGAGGCGGTCTTCGCGGTCCACATCGTCGACGTCCGCAAACCGCAGATCCCCGAGCTCGACGATGAATTTGCCAAGGACCTCGGCGAATTCGACTCGCTCGACGCGCTGCGCGCGAGGATTCGGACGGATCTCGAAGCCGGCCAGGAACGCGAATCCAAGGAGACCTTCCGCACGACCCTGATGGACGCACTGCTCGAGCGGATGGAATTCGGCGTGCCGCCCGGCATGATCGATCGGCAATTGCAGAACCAGCTCGCTTCCGCCCACAAGCGGATGGAGGGGCAGCTGGATCACGACGCCATCCACGCCCAGCTGGACCGCTGGCGCGAAGAGTGGCGTCCGCGCGCGGAGCGCGATGTGCGCGAGATGCTCGCCCTGCAGGCGATCGCCAAGGCGCAGGAGATCGAGGTCGCGGACGACGAGGTCGCCGCGAAGATCGACGAAATGATGGGTGACGCGCACGAGCAGGGCGCGCGCATGCGCGAAATGCACGAGGACGAGCAGCTCCGAGAGGCGCTGCGGCACCAGCTGCAAGACGAAAAGGTGCTTGATTTCCTCGCTTCCGCGGCTAAAATCGAATAAAGTACAGGTACTTAGAGGGAATTTGGAATAACGGGTCGCCCAGCGGCCGCCGCTGCGGTAACCAGAGCGATCGATGGCCAGGATTCCGCTGCCGTTCCTCCCCCCCGTTCACGGCGCGGAATCGAGGCGTGAACGGCGAGCCCGCCCACTGCGGGCCAGAGCGGGGACCTCGAAATTGAAGCAAAACGTCCACCCGGCAGCCGCGGCCCCGGGTCCGGTACGCTCTGGTCTGGCATCGAGCGGCCGCGTCCAACTGGGCGAATCCGCCGCAATACGGAGCGCGAGATGACCCTGATTCCCTATGTGATCGAACAGAGCCAGCGGGGCGAGCGTCATTTCGACATCTACTCGCGCTTGCTGCGCGACCGGATCATCTTCCTCGGAACGGGGATCACCGACGACACCGCGAACGTGATCGTCGCCCAGCTGCTCTTCCTCGAGGCGGAAGATCCCGAGAAGGAGATCCACCTCTACCTGAACTCGCCCGGGGGCTCGGTGACGGCGGGCCTCGCGATCTACGACACCATGCAGTACGTGCGGCCCGATGTGACGACGCTCTGTATGGGGCAGGCGGCCTCGATGGCGGCCTGGCTGCTCGCGGCGGGAGCCAAGAACAAGCGCGCCGCGCTGCCCAATTCTCGGATCATGCTCCACCAACCAATGGGCGGAGTGCAGGGGCAGGCCAGCGACATCGATATCCACGCGCGCGAAATCCTCAAGCTTCGCGACCGGATGAACCAGATTCTTGCCGATCACACCGGGCACCCGGTTGAGGAAATCGCGCGAGATACCGAACGGGATTACTATATGTCAGGGGACGACGCGCAGGCTTATGGGATCGTGGATCGCGTCATCCGCGAGCGCGATAAGAGTGGCAAGTCGAACGGTGGAGGCGCGAATCAATGAAAAAGCGGGAAGAAGACGCGAACCTCTCCTGTTCCTTTTGCGGCAAGAGCCAGCGCGAAGTCAAGAAGCTGATCGCGGGCCCCACGGTCTACATCTGCGACGAGTGCATCGAGCTGTGCAACGACATCATCGCCGAGGAATACACCGAGGATGAACCGCCCGCGGAGTCGTCCCACGTTCCGAAGCCCGTCGAAATCAAGGAAGCCCTCGACGACTACGTGATCGGCCAGGAGGCGGCAAAGAAGGTCCTCTCGGTCGCCGTCCACAACCACTACCGGCGGATCGAAAGCCAGACCTTTGTCGGCGACGTCGAACTCCAGAAGGCCAATATCGTCCTGCTCGGGCCCACGGGTTGCGGCAAGACCCTGCTCGCCCAGACGCTGGCGCGGGTCCTCGATGTTCCGTTCACGATCGCGGATGCGACGACCCTGACCGAGGCCGGTTACGTCGGTGAAGATGTCGAGAACATCATCTTGAATCTGTTGCAAGCCGCGAACTACGACGTCGACCGCGCCCAGCGCGGCATCATCTACATCGACGAAATCGACAAGATCGCGCGCAAGAGCGAGAACCCGTCGATCACCCGCGACGTCTCGGGGGAGGGTGTCCAGCAGGCGCTGCTCAAGATCATCGAGGGGACCACGGCCAGCGTGCCTCCCAAGGGCGGGCGCAAGCATCCCCAGCAGGAATTCCTGCAGATCGATACCTCGAACATCTTGTTCATCTGTGGCGGCGCTTTCGTCGGCCTCGACAGCATCATCCAGAAGCGAATAGGTGTGAAGGGAATGGGCTTCGGAGCCGATATGCCCACCGAGAAGGATCGGAGGCTCGGTGAAGTGCTGAAAGATGTTCAGGGAGAGGATCTGCTCCACTTCGGATTGATTCCGGAATTTGTGGGCCGCCTGCCCGTCGTCGCGACGCTCAACGAGCTGAACGAGGAGGCGCTGATTGCGATCCTCACCCAGCCGAAGAACGCGCTGATCAAGCAGTACCAGAAGCTTTTCGAGTTCGAGGACGTTCGCCTGCGTTTCACCGACGGAGCCCTGCGCGCAGTGGCGCGCCAGGCCATGAAGCGCAAGTCGGGCGCGCGCGGACTGCGCTCGATCCTCGAGAACGTGATGCTCGATCTGATGTACGACATCCCTTCTCGAGACGATGTGGAAGAGTGTGTGATCAACGAGGAAGTGATCGAACAGGGCAGTAATCCGCTGATGGTTCTGAAACAGGATCCCGAGGCGGAATCGGCCTAGCGGGCGAATCCGGTGGATTCGCTTGCGACGTCACTCGATCCCAGAATGGGATCGCGCTCCTAGGGGAACGATCGGCTATGGGCAATATCCCGGACGAAGACGACGGCAACATCGAAGGCGAACAGACGGACAGGAAGGTCCTTCCGCTTCTCCCGCTGCGAGACATCGTCGTGTTTCCGCACATGGTGGTTCCGCTTTTCGTGGGGCGCGCCCCATCGATCCAGGCGCTCGAGTACGCGATGTCGAACGATCGCGAACTCCTGCTCTGCGCTCAGCGCGAAGCTGCCGAAGACGAGCCGAGCGAAGAAGACATCTACAGCGTCGGCACCCTCGGCTCGATCATCCAGCTGCTGCGCCTTCCGGATGGAACCGTCAAGGTCCTCGTCGAGGGAAAGACGCGAGCGCGCATCGCCCGTTTCGTGAGTTCGGATCCGTACTTCGCCTGCGAGATCGAGGACATTGCCGAAGTCGAAGAATCGGCGACCGAACTCGATGCGCTCGTGCGCACCGTGCACTCGGCGTTCGAAAAGTACGTCAAGAACAACAAGAAGGTTCCGCCCGAGACACTCAACACAGTCACGGCGGTCACTGCACCCGGGCACCTGGCGGACACGATCGTCGCCCACCTGAACCTGCAGCTCTCGGAGCGGCAGGAACTGCTCGAAATGATGTCTCCCGCGAAGCGGCTCGAAGAAGTCTACGCGCGCATGCAGGCGGAGATCGAGGTGCTCGAGGTCGAGCGCAAGATCCGCAGCCGCGTCAAGAAGCAGATGGAGCGCTCGCAGAAGGAGTACTACCTCAACGAGCAGATGCGGGCGATCCAGAAAGAGCTGGGTGATCGCGACGAATTCAAGAACGAGGGCGATGAACTCGAGGCGGAACTCAAGAAGAAGAAGATGCCCGCGGACGCCCGCACGCGCTGCGAGAAGGAAATCCGCAAGCTCAAGATGATGTCGCCCATGAGCGCCGAGGCGACGGTCGTTCGCAATTACGTGGACTGGTTCCTGGCGCTGCCTTGGGATGAATACAAGGAAGAGAAGGAAGACCTCGAGGAAGCCGAGACGATTCTCGACGACGACCACTACGGGCTCGAGAAGCCCAAGCAGCGGATCCTCGAGTACCTCGCGGTGCAGAGTCTCGTCGAGCGGATGAAGGGACCGATCCTCTGCCTGGTCGGGCCTCCCGGAGTGGGCAAGACCTCTCTCGGCAAGTCGATTGCGCGCGCAACCGGACGCGACTTCGTACGCGTGAGCCTCGGCGGCGTCCGCGACGAAGCGGAGATTCGCGGCCACCGGCGCACCTACATCGGCGCGCTCCCGGGCAAGGTGCTGCAGAGCCTCAAGAAGGCGGGTTCGGGCAATCCGGTCTTTCTACTCGACGAGATCGACAAGATGTCGATGGATTTTCGCGGCGACCCGTCGTCGGCGCTGCTCGAAGTGCTCGACCCGGAGCAGAACCACACCTTCAACGACCACTACATGGACGTCGACTACGACTTGTCGCAGATCATGTTCGTCTGCACCGCGAATGTGCTGCATCAGATCCCGCGGCCGTTGCAGGATCGGATGGAGATCATCCAGCTGCCCGGTTACATCGAGAGCGAGAAGCTCCAGATTGCGCGGCGCTTCCTGGTCCCGAAGGTCATCGAGGCCAACGGTCTCAACACCGAGCAGATCGCGTTCACCGACGCCGCGATCCTCGAGATGATCCGCTACTACACGCGAGAGGCGGGCGTGCGAGGCCTCGAGCGCGAGCTCGCATCCATCTGTCGAAAGGTCGCGCGCGACGTCGTCAAAGCCGGCGATTCCGCAACGCTGAGTCGGATTACGCCCGCCAAGGTGAAGAAGCACCTCGGCGTGCGGAAATACCGCTTCGGCAAGGCCGAAGAGGAAGACCGCATCGGCGTCTGCACCGGCCTCGCCTATACCGAGGTCGGCGGCGAGCTGCTCCAGACCGAAGTCTCCGTGACGCCCGGGCGCGGCAAGCTCCAGGTGACCGGACGCCTCGGCGAGGTGATGCAGGAGTCCGCCAACGCGGCACTCTCGTACGTCCGATCGCGCGCCAAGCAGCTCGGATTGACGCCCGACTTCTATTCGAAGGTCGATCTCCACATCCACGTCCCGGAGGGCGCGACCCCGAAGGACGGGCCGTCTGCGGGCATCACGATCGCGACCACGATCGCGTCCGCGCTCACGCGCATCCCGATCCGATCCAACGTCGCGATGACCGGCGAGATCACGCTGCGCGGCCGCGTGCTGCCGATCGGCGGCCTCAAGGAGAAGATGATCGCCGCCCACCGCGGCGGGATCGACACGCTCGTGATCCCCAAGGACAACGAGAAGGACCTCGCCGAGATTCCGGCCAACATCAAGCGGAACCTCAAGATCATCCCCGTGGACCACATGGACCACGTGCTCGTAACCGCGCTGGCCCTGGATGACCCGGAGGGCTTCCTGCGCGACGGCGACCACGAACTCGATGGGATCATCGAGGTCGGGCACGCCCGCCAGCAGCCCGTCAACGAGCTTCCGACTCCGGCCGGAGTCAACTAAGCTCGCCCCGCGAGTCTGTGGGCGCGTAGCTCAGTTGGTAGAGCGCCTCGTTTACACCGAGGATGTCGGCGGTTCGAGCCCGTCCGCGCCCACCACCCACGAGCGGGGACGTTGGTGAATTTCCCCCCCCCCACCGCTCTCGTGGCCAATCGAGGGGCCGTCTCGGGGGGTGAATATTCACCAACGTCCCCGCGGCGCCCGCTAACCGCTAAAACCGCCAAAAGAGCAGCAATCTCGTCTCTCTGCGCGCATTTCCTTTGCGCGCCGCGCTAAGATTGGCTACTCGACCTTCTCTCCTACCGGGGGCGGTAGTTCAATTGGTTAGAGCACCGGCCTGTCACGCCGGAAGTTGCGGGTTCGAGTCCCGTCCGCCCCGCCATAATCTACTAAAATCATTGATCTAAATTTCGCGAAAGTCGCGCGTGGTGCGTTTGATCATATATTTGTGTATAGCTTCAGTGCGAATTGGTAGTGCCGGATTAATTACCACTTGGCGATGAGGCTGAGCATCATCCAAAGCCCTTCGGGAACGGGCTCGTCACAGCCCTCGCAGCACTGCTCACCGATATTGGTCGGATAGGATCGGGTCGCCCTCTTCGCATTTGTGAAGCAGAAGATGTGGTAGGTCCGGATTCCAGCCGAAGCTCTCAACTCACTCAGTCTCGGCCATCGGCGTTACGCCTCGCCTTTGCGATCGCTGCGCGCGTCGCTCTTGGCTTGGAGTATCGATTCAGGCTCTTCGCATCGCGATGTCTGCTGAATGCTTGAAGCATCCCTTCCGCGTTCACCTTCGCAGGAGCGGAGGGTCGAGCCTCGACTTGAAAAACAGATTGACCGTCTCTCACGGTCGGGAGTACACTAACCGGCGGCAAGCGAAGGACTGATGATTGCCCTGGAGTCTCCGCGATGTCCGTGAGGACAACCCCCACCGCCCCGCTCCTCCGCGTCCTCCCCGCCGTGCTGTTCTGCCTCACTCTCACCGGAGTTGCAGGTGCGGCCGCGTCGGGCGGGCCCGTTGTCGGATGGGGTGAAGTCCCTGTCCCCGACGCCGTCAATGGTG
>JAFDAW010000057.1 GCA_019313605.1 Deltaproteobacteria bacterium | reverse complement strand
TCGAGGTCGACGATCGGGCCTCCGATTCCGATCCTCGCAGCACTCAGTGGCGCACAGAAATGGTAACCCTGTGCAAATCCACAGCCCAACTCACACAACATGTCGAATTGCTCCGAGGTCTCCACCCCCTCGGCGATCACCTCGAGTTCGAGGCTCTCGGCCATCGAGACGATTGCCCGCAGCAGCGAAACACCGCTCGCGTGTTGGGCCGCATCGGAAACAAACGCGCGATCGATCTTGAGCACATCGAACGGGTAGTTGCGCAGATAACTCAAAGACGAGTAACCCGTTCCAAAGTCATCGATGCAGAGCCGAACCCCGAGATCCTTGATCGCATGAAACGCGGAGCCCGCAGTCTCCACATCATCCAGGAGAACGCGCTCTGTGACCTCGACTTCCAGAAACCTAGGTGCCAACCCACTCTTATCGAGCGCATTCGAGATCGACTCGACCGCATCGCCACGATCGACTTCTCGCGGCGAAAGGTTCACCGCAACCCGGAGGTCGGACCATCCCGCTTCCTGCCACTCCTTGACCTGCCGGCAAGCCGTTTCCAACACCCAGGCACCGATCGGAACGATGATGCCGGTGCTTTCCGCCACGGGAATGAACTCCCCGGGCTCGACCACGCCCAATTCTGCATTGTGCCAGCGCAAGAGTGCCTCCACGCCAACCATCCGGCCCTCCGGAAGCGAAACGATGGGCTGGTAGTGGAGTTCGAATTCCTCCAACTCGAGCGCGTGTTGTAACTGCAGTTCCACCTGCATCCGACGCATTGCCCGCTCGTTCATTTCCGCGGTGAAGAACTCGATCGAGTTTCCGCCGCCATTCTTACTTCGGTACATCGCGATATCCGCATCTCGCAGTAGCCCTTCATCATCATCGGAATCGGCCGGGAACACCGAAATTCCGATGCTCGCAGTCGTCACAACGTCCTGTCCTTGCACGCTCATCGGAACCGCCATCTCTTCGAGTATCCGCTTTGCAACGATTTCGGCGTCAACAGGATCGCTGAGTTTCGGAACAATCACGGCAAATTCATCGCCACCGACGCGCGCTGTGGTGTCAATGTTGCGGATACTCTGCTTGATCCGCTCCGCCGCTATTTGGAGCACCTCATCGCCCGCGGAGTGGCCGAGCGTGTCATTGATCTTCTTGAAACCATCGAGGTCAATGAATATCAGCGCGACACCCTCGCCGCTCTGGCCGGCGCGTAGCGTCTCTTGAGAGAGCCGGTCGATGAACAGCGAGCGGTTCGGAATGCCGGTCAACAGGTCGTAGGTGGCCTGGTGAGAGATGACTTCCTCGGCGTCCTTCCGCTCGGTCATATCGTTGAATACCGCGACGAACTGCTCGGTAGACGACTCTCGCCCGAGAGTTCGGCCAATTGAAGACCATGTCGCAATCGCCGTGTTGTTTTTGTGGCGAATCCAGATTTCACCTTCCCACTTACCCGATTGTTCGATTTCAGCGGCGATTTCCTGATAAAACTCGAATTCATGTTGGTGGGAGTTCAGGATTTCCGCGTTCTCCCCGATCACATCGCCTTGCTCGTGTCCCGTAATACTCGAAAATGCAGAGGTGACGTCCACGATGTTTCCGAAGGCATCCGCGATCACAATCGCCTCGGTAGCGGTCTCGAAGACCGCAGCAGCGCGGCGCAGCGCTTCCTCGGATCGGTAGCGCTCCGTGACGTCACTAACCGTTCCGTATGCGCGGAATGCTCGGCCTTCGGGGTCTCTCTCGACATTCCAGAGCATGTGGTGATGCTGCAGATCGCCGGTCTCGACCACCACGCGAGCTTCGGTTCCCCTTGATTCCGACCCCTCTTCGATCAGCGTGCGAAAGGCTGCCTCCACGCGGTCTCGATCGTCCGAATGAATTCCCGATCGAATCTGCTCAGTGGTCGGGGGACCTTCGTCGAACTGCCTTCCGTAAATTCGAAAGAGCTCGTCCGACCACCACCACGACCCGCTCGTCAGGTCGACTTCCCAGCTTCCGACCTGAGCAACCTGCTGGGCTTCCTGTAGACGCTCTTCACTGTGGCGCAGCGCATCTTCGCTCTTGCGGCGATCATCGATATGCCTGCCCAGCTGCTCGAGCATGCTTCCGAATTCGCGACTGAGTTCACCGATCTCATCGTTTCGCTCCATCGATACATCGACCGCCAGGTCGTTGGTATTCCGGATGGACCGCAATTGGTCGGTCAGAACCTTGAGCGGAGCAATGATCGCTTTGTGCAACGGCGCCATGATCAGGAATGCAAGGACCGATCCCTGGACGAGAAACCACAGAAGGCTCAGACGATTGACGTAGGCCGCTCGCTGGGTGATTTCGCGAGGGAGGCTTACGTGAAGAACGAATGATGGGACACCCGCAACATCCCCCAACGGCGCAAAGGTATCGAGGCGCTCATCATCGGAGCCCGAGGTCGAGTACTGATATGGGGCAGTCCCATCTTCGACCAGCACTTCGCGCAATGATTGCGGAACCGATTCGTGGGAAAGCGGCAGGACGTCGAGAGTGATGTGGGTACGCTCGCTGAGGCCCGCGATGAACTTCGCATCAAATCGCCTCCCCATGATGACCCGACCGCGTGATGGCCCCTCGTCAACACTGGTGAGAATATCGCGAGCGGCAACCAGCATCGGGCCTTCACTCGTCGCCATCAGACCAGCGATCGGCTCGACTTGCGTTTCACCGAGCAGAAGTGGATGCGATTCGCTCCATTGTTCTTGGGGGATTTCTGCAATTCCCAGCGGATTGCCGGTCTGAATGTCCAACACCGGTCCCGAGAGCACCCTCCCAGCCAAGTCAACGACGACCGCCCAGTCGATTACGGTGGTCTTCAGCGCACCCGGGCTGAGATTCATCTCGTAGAAATACGGATCGCGGGATTCCACAAAATCATAGGCCGCATCCCAACTCGCGGTATCCTGGGCGAGAACGTCCAACACGAATGCTTCGCGCTGGATCGCCAACAGGGCGCGCTTCATGTTCTTCTCGACCTCTTGCTGCTCGAGGACGGCGAACTCCGGAGCCACCACGTTGCGATGAATCGAATACGCGATCCCAACGTTTGCCATCGCAAAAAGGGCAACGATCAAGGCTGTCTTCTGCGCGAGCGTCAAGTGCGCAACTCCCAACGGGCAAACCACGACATAATGGACCGAATTCGAACCGAGTCCGTCGTGTTCATTGATCGGCTGATTCGAAGCCCGACTTGCGTATGGGCCGCTCATTGACGCGTTTTAAACGGGGGGAATTGCCGGGGAGTTGCACATGAATTGCGTGCTCAGTTCAATCGCGGGCTAGTTGCACTCGAGTTGCGTGCGCAAGTAGTTGATGTAGGGATCTTGTTTGCCGAAGCCGGTGCTCCGTCGAGGTGCGATCAGGTGAGTTCCGACCGGAAAAAAGCGAGCAGCGCATCCCACGAATCAGCAGCGGCTGCCGCGTCATGCACATCGAGACGGGCGTCGTTCATGTAACCGCTGCGAACACCCGCGCGAACCTCGACGCTCGCGTTCACACCTGCGCGCTCGAGGCCCGACTTCAAACTCTCGACAGCCGGCTCAGCGCCCGACTCATCCCCTCCCGCAAGAACAGCCAGGACGGGCGCTGCGACGCGTTCGAGTTCATCGACGACCTCGAGGCGTGTTCCGTACAGATCGACGACCGCTCCGATTCGACGGTGACGGCTGGACAAAAAGAGCGCGAGAGAACCTCCCGAACCAAAGCCCAATGCGCCGACTTTCGATCCCGCCGTCGCGTTCTGGTTGTAGAGTTCCGCGACGGCCGATTCGAGGTCGGCGTCGGCGCCGTCGAGTTCGAATTCCTTCGAAAGCCGCTCGGCGGAGATCGAATCTTCTGCAGTGCGGCCGCGAAACAGATCCGGCGCCAGGGCTACGAAACCCGCCCGGGCCAGCCGATCGCAAACGTCGCGAATGAACTCGGTCAGTCCCCACTCGTCGTGGATGACGACGATCCCACAACCAACGTCCGACGCCGGCTTGGCGAGATAACCCGACGCGACACCCCCATCTCCGCCAGAGGCGATCCCCTCATACTCGATGTCGACGCCTTCTCGCCCAACCGTCATCGTCCGATCTCCTCCTCGTGAGATTCGAAAGATAGCTCAGCGGCGCCCGAACTCCCGCTGGCCGGTTACAATCCGAGGATGAGTGAGTTCTCTGTGCCGAGCGCCGTCGTGCAGATCGGCCAGAAGATGGTCGAGGCTGGACACGCATCTTTTTGGGTCGGACCCGGGCTGCGCGACCTCCTGACTGCAATCCCACCGTCACACTTTGAACTGTCAACGGACACGTCTCTCCGCGAGATCCTGGATCGGTTTCCGAACGGAGTCTTGATCGAAAACCGACGCGATTCCGTGATGGTTCCCAGCCGGGCGGGCCCTGTCGACGTGAGTCCATTCCGCGCGGGCGCGCACATCGAGGACGACCTCGCCCATCGTGACTTCACGATCAACGCCATCGCCTATGACATCGCAGACCGGAAATGGCTCGATCCATACGGCGGTCGAGCGGATCTCGAGCACGGCCTGGTTCGCGCGGTGCGAAACGCACGAGATCGCATCGACGAGGACCCGATCCGCGCGCTTCGGGGGATTCGGCTCGCTGCGACGCGGGGCTGGAGGTTGGATCAGGAGATCGAGAATGCGCTCTCACGCGCCCAGACAGCGCTCGCCAAGATCCCGCGCGAACCCGTTCGCCGCGAGTTGATCGCGATCCTGCTCTCGGCGGGCGCTTCCCAGGGCCTGGAGCAGCTCAGTCGAAGCGGGATCACTTCGACGCTCGCGCCGGGCACGACACCAGGCTCGGGCGCCGTGGTGGATCGATTGGCTTGCGATCTCGAGTTGCGGCTGGCCGGCTGGCTCCGTGGCACCCGCGTCAGAACGGTGCTGCAGCGCCTGCGATTTTCTCGCTCTACGATCGACCGCGTCGAGCTGCTGCTGCGATTCCACCACAGCGACACCCAGATCAATGCAATGACTCCGCCCGCCGTCGCGCGATTTGCACGCCGCGTTGGCGCTCCCAACCTGGGTGCGCTGATTGCGCTCCGAGAAGCCGAGATCGAAACGGCCGGCGATGAATCCGAAGCGGCTCGAAGCGCGCTGCAGATACTGCGGGAGTCACTGGCATCGCTGCGCGAATCCGAGCGGACCGCGAGCGTGCGCAGCCAGTTGATGTTCTCGGGTGCCGACGTGATCGCGTGCATCGGCTGCGAACCCGGGCCACGCGTGGGTCGCGCAATCGACTACCTCGCCGAGCGCATCCGCCTGAACCCCGCTCTCAACTCACCCGACGCGCTACGGGAACTGCTGCGCGATTGGGTCGACGAGGTCGGCTAGTCAGGAGGCGGGAAAGGTCGAGTAGCGGTCGGAGCCGACGGCCCCGTTCAGGGGTTCTCGAGCTTCGATAGGATCTCATCCGGTTCGGGAAAACGATCCACCTCGTGCTTGGAGAAGATCATCTCGCCGTCGACAACGACGTCGAATATCCCTCCACCGCCGCTGATCAATTCAGATTCGACGCCGGTCTCGTCCTTGATGGTGGCTGCCAAACTGGTAGCCCGGGGTAGATAGTTTCATTGTCCGCAATAGGTGATCGAGATCTTCACTATGCATTCCTCCCACTGGATTCCCGAGTTTCGCAGCCCGCTAGTCGCGGCTCCCCATGAACAACCGAAGAACGTACCAGAACAACAGCGCCACCGACGCGAAGAGTTGCAGTGCCGCGCCTACGTATCGGTCTTCCGGATAGTGGTGCAACACATTGGATGTGTCGTAGAGGATCGCAGCGCCCGCGAATCCGATCATCGCGACCGAGAACCAGGTGCCGAGTGCAAAACCGAAGAGTGCGCCGCCGACGATCGCGAGTATCGCCACAACTCCGCCCCACATCAACATGCCGCGCATGAACGAGAAATCCTTGCGGGTTACGAAAGCCACCGCGGTGAGCCCCGCGAAACCAACCAGCGTCACGACAGCAGCGCTCTGGATCGCGCCGGGAGCGGACATTTCAGCCAACCAGAGCATGGGGACGAAGATGATCGACTCTGCGACGATGAAGCCGCCGAGCGCCGCGTATTGAGCCCCTTTGGACTCGGAGGTGAGCGAGATCCGGGACGCGAACCAACTGACCAACATGAAGGCACCGAGAACGAGCAGCCACGAGCCTCCGAGGAGCACCTGGGCGATCGATTCCGCGTAACCGGATTGGAACAGGGCCACCTCGATCAACGTAAACAGAACGATCGCACCCATCAGGTGGTTGTAGGTGCGGTTGATGAAGGTGGCGCGCGCGTCGACGCCGATGGCGGCGACAGGCTGGTATCCCTGCGGAATCTGGAAATCGGTGCTCAACGATGCTTCCTCCAATTGAAATCGACCCTTGCGCGGTTTAGACCCGCTCGGCCTTGCTTCGGTTCATCGGCGTTTGGAGTCAATCAGGATACTCCGATCGATTGAATCGCGCTCTCCGCGGGCCTTCCGCCACGGGCGGCAGCCGTACTTCCCGATCACCTTTGCCTGGCTATTCCGGCTCTGGATTTGCCGGCCCCTCGGGCCACGAGGTCGGTTAAGCTTTCGTGCCCGTTCGCTGGACCCTTCAAACCAGGACGGCGCGGGATGCCAATCGCCCGATCACCGGCCCCACCGAGGAGAATCGAGCCTTGGCGTTCCGAGAATACGCAAACTTCGACGGCCTGGGACTGGCGGAGCTGGTTGCCAGAGGGGAGATCACTTCGGCGGAACTCGTCGACGAAGCCATCGACCGCGCGGAAAAGCACAACCCGGCAATCAACGCGCTAGTCTACGCGATGTACGACTCGGCGCGGGAGGCTGCGCGGAAAACCGACGCGAATGAAGATTCAGCCCCATTTCGCGGTGTCCCCTTCCTGCTGAAGGATCTGCTCGGGAACGCCTCGGGTGTTCCGACCACCTGTGCGAGCCGCTTCATGGCTGGAGTTCCCGCCAATCACGACAGCGAACTCGTGTTGCGCTTCCAGCGGGCCGGTCTCATCCCGATCGGAAAGACCAACTGCTCCGAGCTCGGACTGCTTCCGACGACGGAGCCTCAGCTGCACGGGGCCTGCCGAAATCCCTGGAACACCGATCACTCGTCGGGTGGCTCGAGCGGGGGCTCGGCTGCCGCCGTGGCCGCTGGAATCGTTCCGCTTGCTCACGCGAGCGACGGAGGGGGTTCCATCCGAATTCCGGCATCCTGCTGTGGACTCGTCGGTATGAAACCGACCCGAGCGCGCAACACGCTCGCGCCGCTGATGGGCGACATCATGAGCGGCCTGGTCGTCGAGCACGCGGTATCCCGCAGCGTGCGCGATAGCGCGGCGCTGCTCGATTGCACGGCCGGACCGGGCATTGGCGATCCCTACGTCGCGCCTTCCCCCGAGCGGCCCTACCTCGAAGAAGTTTCCCGAGACCCGGGGCGGCTGCGCGTGGCAACCTGCTCGCGAAACGTCCGCGGTGAAGAGATCGATCCCGAGTGTCGAGAGGCGATCGAAAACACCGCTTCGCTGCTGGTCGAACTCGGGCACGAGGTCGAGGAAGCCGCCCCGCCGATCAATGCAGACATGATCACCGACGCCTTCCTCACCATCTGGACCGCCGGCGCCGCCGCGACGATCGACCTGCTGCAGCTGAGCACCGGCCGCGAAGCGACCCGCGACCTCTTCGAACCGCTGACCTGGGCACTCTACGAACGCGGCCGGGAGATCCGCGCTACGGACTACCAACGCGCAGTTTCCCTCACACAGCTCGCGTCGCGGCAGATTGCCGCGTTTTTCGAAACCTACGACGCCTGGTTTTCGCCCACGCTCGAGAAGCCTCCGCTACCGCTCGGCAGTCTCGACGGCTGCGAAACCGACATCGAAAAAGCCTTCGCGCCGATCATCGAGTACGCGAGCTACACGCCGATCTTCAACTCGACCGGCCAGCCGGCGATCTCCCTGCCACTTCATTGGACGGCTGACGGATTGCCGGTCGGGGTACAGGTCGCGGGGCGCTTCGGCGACGAGGGCCTGCTCTTCCGACTGGCCGCACAACTGGAAACGGCGCGGCCGTGGATCGAGCGCAGACCGCCGATCTGGGATTAGGTCGGTCGTTTCGATTAGGTCGGTCGTTTCGATTAGGTCGGTCGTTTCGATTAGGTCGGTCGTTTCGAAATGGCGTTCCGCTGACCGAACGCGTTAGCCACCCAGTCCCGCGAGGAATTTCAAGAGCGCTTCGTGAAACATTTCCGGCTGATCGAGGTAGGCGGGGTGCTTGGCGTTGGGGAGGATCACGACTTCGGACTTCTTGAAACTCGCGGCCAGCGTTTTCGCCATCGCGGGCTTGAATAGCCGATCCGAATCCCCCCAGATGACCAGCGCGGGCACCGGGCTTGGCTTCAATTTGGGCGCGTATTCCTTGACACCGACCGGGGCGATCGGAACGTAACCCGACACCATTTCGGGGTGATCGAGAATCAACGGAAAGCTCACATTTCCGCTGCGAGACGGCGAGATCACAACCGGCCGGTCGATATCGAGAGCGCCGATCACCTCCGCGAGAAAGACCTTCGAATCGATTTTCCAGCCCGGCGATTGACCCGAACCCGGCAGGTCGAGCGCCAGCGCCCGATAGCCCGCCTCAGCGAGAGCGTCCAGCGTTCCGAGCTTCTTCCATGTGCTCGCCTTGAATTTTCCGCCGTGCAGCAGCAAAACGGCGCGGCCCTTCTTCGGGCCGGCGACGAGCAGATGCATTTTGTTGCCTTGGAGTTCGACCCAGGCGTCCGAGACTTCGGCCGCGGCCATGGGAACGCTCAGTGAGAAGAACAAGACCACCACAGAAAGAGTGGCGGGGAGCGCGATCGAGGCTTGCATCCAGCGGAAGATCTTCATTCGGCCCAGTTTCCCGATTCTACGGTCTCCGCGCAATCCCGATCCGATTCACGCGGACCGGCGATCTCGCGCAGCCGCCAAATATCGGTCGGCCTTCTTTCAACAGCAACCCGGCTGACCGGGCTTCCGCGTCTCGCGATATCTCGCACCCTTCGTCTCACGCGGGCCTCGCGGCCCAACGCCCTGGAAGCGGGGTTGCTCGGCTTCGGGCACAGAATCTCGCGGACGAATCGGCACGAACTCGTCCGCGTACGGAGTGCCGCTGAGGGTTTGGAAATATTGAGCGCACACCGCCGTACGCTCACCGCGCACGAATCGATTGCCCTCTTCGTCCTCGACCGCTTTCCACGGTCCGCGGTAGATCAACGCCTGGTTGGCGTCGCGACTCGGCCCCACCTCAGCCTTGTGGGCCGTGATGGTGACCGAGCGAAACTCGATCCCCTCCACGACCGCAAAGGGCTCGGATTCCCACTTATCGATCGCGATGCCGCGAAAGCCCGCCGCTTCGAGAGCCCGCAGCAACTCCAGCTCCTGAAAGGCACCCGACACACAACCGCTCCAGAGTTCGGGGTCCGCCTTCAGCTCGTCGGGCACTCCTTCATCGCTCACGATGTCCGAGATTGCGATGCGCCCTCCAATCTTGAGCACTCGGAAGATCTCTTCCACGAGCTGGCGCCGATCCGACTCACACACGAGATTGAGAACGCAGTTCGACACGACCAGGTCCACCGAGGTGTCAGCGACGAGGGTGGACGTACGCCTGAGCCGTTCGCTCGCCTCTTCGAAGGCTGCGAGATCTGCCCCCCCGCGCACGGGGTGCTCGGCCAACCATTCATCGAGCGCATCCAGATCCAACGCGAGATCCTGAATGCGAGCGCGCTGAAACTCGACGTTCGCGTACCCGAGCGCCTCGGCGACCTTGGGTGCGGAGGCGCGAGCGAGACTCAGCATTTCTTCGTTCAGGTCGACACCGATCACCGCTCCCTTCGGCCCGGCGATCTGGGCTGCGATGAAGCAGATCTTGCCCGCGCCGCTCCCGAGATCGAGAACCACATCGCCCTCGCGGACGTAGCGAGAGGGGTCACCGCAGCCGTAGTCGCGCTCGAGCACCTCCTGCGGAATCGTGCTGAGGTACTGCGGGTCGTAATCAACTGGACAGCAGAGCGCCGCTTCTCTCTCTCGCGCCGCGGCACTGTATCGCGCGCGAACCGCGCGTTCGGCGTCGCCTTCGGGATTGCGGCGATCGGATGTCATTGATCGAACTCCTTGGCCAAGACCGTTGGCGCTGTAACGAACAGCCTTATAACGGCGTTTTACATTAAACCCACAGCTCGACGCGGACAAAGGGCACTAGCCACCACTGGCCAATACGAAGTGCGACCGGCAACGGTTACCGCTTCTCTCCGGAGGCTGTCAGGCGGCCCTGTGGGTCACCGCACTGACGCCGCGCCGCTCCGGCGCGCTATGCGACCTCCAGTTCGAAGGCTGCGCGCATGAGTCGCCGCGTGTAGTCCTGTTGCGGATCGTGGAAGATTTCATCGGAGACGCCTTGCTCCACCACGCATCCATTGCGCATCACGAGCACATAATGGGAAAGCGCCCGCACCACGCGCAGATCGTGGCTGATGAAGAGATAACTCAGGCCGTATCGCTGCTGGAGATCCCGCAGAAGATCCACAATCTGGGCCTGCACGGAGCGATCGAGTGCCGAGGTCGGCTCATCGAGGATCACGAGTCGCGGTTGCAGCACGATGGCGCGCGCGATGGCGACCCGTTGGCGTTGCCCTCCAGAAAACTCGTGCGGGTAGCGGTGGCGGCTCTCCGGGTCGAGCCCGACCTCTTCTAGAACCCGGATCACCTGGCGCTCCCGCTCTGCGGCATCGCCGAGTTTGTGGATTGCGAGACCCTCTTCGATGATGCTCCCCACCGACATGCGCGGACTCAGGCTGCTGAAGGGATCTTGAAATACCATCTGCATTTCACGGCGGAGCGGGCGGGTCTCCTTCCAGCGAAGCGACTGGATCTCGCGGCCCTGAAATTCGATGCTCCCGGTGCTGCTCTGCAATCGCAGTAGCGCGAGCCCCAGGGTCGTCTTGCCACTGCCGCTCTCCCCCACGACGCCGAGTGTCTCGCCCTCGCGCACCGACAGCGACACACCTTCGACGGCCTTCAAGTGCGAGACCGTGCGTCGAACGATGCCCCGCTTGATGGGAAACCACACCCTCAAATCGCGACACTGCAGGACTTCCTCCGCCTCGGCACGCGGCGTCGGTGGTTCGCCCTTCGGCTCCGCACCCAGCAGGTGTTGGGTGTAGGGATGGGCCGGAGCGGCAAAGAGTCTTTCAACCGTGCCCGCCTCGACGATCTCTCCGTTCGTCATCACGCAGACGCGATCAGAAACCTTGCGCACGATGCCGAGATCGTGAGTAATCAGCAGGATCGCCATGCCGAACTCGGCTTGGAGTTCTTTGAGCAGCGCGAGGATCTGGGCCTGGATCGTGACGTCGAGAGCAGTCGTGGGCTCATCGGCGATCAACAGGTCGGGGTCGTTCGCGAGCGCCATCGCAATCATCACGCGCTGGCGCTGACCGCCCGACAGCTCGTGGGGATAGCTGCTCAAGCGTCCCTCTGGATCTTTGATGCCAACCCGATGGAGCAGCTCGAGTGTGCGCGCCCGCGCGCTGGCAGCGGTCGCACCCCGGTGGAGCATCAAGGTCTCGGCGATCTGTTTTTCGACCCGGTGCAGCGGATTGAGCGAGGTCATCGGCTCCTGAAAGATCATCGCGATCCGATCGCCTCGAATCTCCTGCATGACTTTCTCTGGCGCACCCACCAACTCGCGCTCCTCGAAGCGAATGCTTCCCGAGGGATGCCACGCGCCGGGATACGGGAGAAGCTGCAACACGGACAGCGCGGTGACGGACTTGCCGGATCCGCTTTCGCCGACGAGCGCAACCGTCTCGCCGCGATTCACGTCGAACGACAACCCCCGAACGGCCTCGAGCGGGCCGCTCGGAGTCGCGAAGGTCACGCGTAGATCCGAGACCGTCAGCAGCGGGCTCACGCGGACACCTCCGCCTGGTAGCCGGTCTGCTC
>JAFDAW010000293.1 GCA_019313605.1 Deltaproteobacteria bacterium | reverse complement strand
TCGATATCCATCCCATTGCGGGTGACGGGGTCCTGGATCGCCTTGAGGAAGATCTCGCTCAGCTGCTTCTTGGGCGTATCATCGAAGAATTTCTGCTCTTCTTCAGGAGACACCGGATAGCGTTTGCCAAAGTGGGTGATCGAGACGAGAGTCTTCTCGTTCATCGCCGCCGCCGAATTCGAACTCGGCGACATCATCCAGTCGAGGTACGTCCAGAGCGATGCGGTGTCGCCCTGCTTGATCGGGCGCTTCGAGACGGTCCCGGTTTCCGGATTCCAGAACGGAACGCTGTGGTGATCGCTGACGCTGAAGATGTCCGCGGTGATCATGCTGGTGCGCAGGATGTTTTCGCGCGCCGCGATGTCGTCCGGATAGATGTCGGCCAGGGCCTGGAAAATCGCGAGAGCGACCATGATCTTGCCGACGCTGCCGGGGTTCTGGCGCTGATGGCCGTTCCACTCCGCGTAGCGCGGGTTTTCGAGATCCGATAGGTCGAGCAGGGTCATCCCGTAGCGATCGGCTTCCGGCCCGAGCAGTTTCTTCAACCGGGCGGTCAGCTTCGGATCCGGCTCCGGAAGTTCCATCTCTCGATGTTCGAGCAGGCGGAGGTCCACCATCTCGAGGGGCAGGAGTTCGCCCGAGGGGCGCTTTTTGCCGGGCTTCTCGCCGATCTGGACCAGCCGCTGAGCCTCCACGCGGCCGATCCCGGTTTTCTCGTAACCGTCGAGCGGGTATGCGCCCGCCAGCATCGGCCAGCCTGCAAGTGTCGAACCGCTCGCCGCCATCAGGGTCAGCCACGCAACGAAAGATCTGCGGAAGCGGTTCATCTAGAAACTCCTCTCGTATTCAACCGATGCGATGGGGTCGCAGGCGCAGCCGGCGCTCCGCGCACGAAGTACGTCAGTCGCCAAACAAGCCGGCCAGGGCTGTGAAGGGAAGGTTTGCGATGTCGAAGGGAACGGTCACGATCCACGCCGCGCGCTCGCAGAAGATAGGAATGTTGTAATCCTGGAGTCCGCGCGTGGTGCCGAAGAGATAATCCGTGCTGTAGCGCCAGATTCGCCCATCTCTCCACTGCTCGAGCGCGGGGTTGTCGCTCGGCTTCGGGAAGTCCTTTCTGAGCGGGGCGTCGATTATGTCGGCCCCGGCCGGCGGCGGCGCCAGCGCGAGCGCGGCGATCATCATCAAAAAAGCCAATCCAATCGCGAGTCTTGACCTCATGGATACCTCCCCAGGCAAGCGGCCGGCGCAGCCTTGTGCGAGCCAGCCACCAGATCTGCGGGGGAGAGTATGCCAGTTTCTCGCCGCGGCGTATCCCGCCATCGAGAATCCAGCTGCGCGGCTCGGGGTTCGAGGCCGATCCGGGGCCGCGGGCCCACCGGGTGTGGGTCGGGGCTTGACAGATCCGCCGTCTGCGGTGAAGAATCGGTCGCGCGTCATCGAGCGCAGACCCCGAAAAGGAGCGGCCCAAGGCCATGGCTGGAAGTATCGACTGGTTCTACACCCGCAAGGGCTGAACGTCTTGTACGCGAGCGTCCAAGTTCCTGGACGCAAATGGAATCACCGCCAAGGAGACCGTGCCCGCCAGCCGCAAGCTGGGGCGAAAAGACGCAGCGGAGATTGCCAAACGGGCCTCCGCGGTGTTCGTCGCCAAGGGCAATAAGGTCAGCGCGTTCAAGCCCGCGGGCAGCGCGGGCAAAGAACTCCTCAATGCGATGCTGGGCCCAACCGGCAATCTGCGGGCGCCCACGATCCGGCGCGGCAAGACGGTCCTGGTTGGCTTCAACGAGGAACTCTTCAGTGAAAAGCTCGGCTGAGATAGCGGCACGCCCCTCGCCGGAGCGTTAGGTTCTGCTCTGATGGCCTCTGAGAATTTCCGATCCCCGAGCTTCTGGTTCTCGGACCTCGAAGAACCCGTCGTGCCGCGCGCGCCGCTCGAGGGTGACGCCCAGTTCGACGTTGCGATCGTCGGTGCGGGCTATACCGGCCTTTGGACTGCCTACTACCTCAACAAACGGGAACCCGGCTGTCGCATCGCGGTTGTCGACGCCGAGGTTGCGGGCTTCGGCGCTTCGGGCCGCAATGGCGGTTGGTGCGCGTATCATTTTTCAGGACTCGAATCGTTGATGGCCGATCCCAACACGCGAGAGCGCGCGTTGGCGCTCCAGCGCGCGATGTTCGACGCCGTCGACGAGGTCGGCCGAGCATCGGCAGCCGCTGGAATCGATTGCGATTACGCGAAGGGCGGGGCGCTCATTGCGGGGAGATCGCGCCCCGATCTCGAGCGGCTTCGCGAAGAGTACGAAGAGATGCTCGATCTCGGATTTTCGGAGGACGATTTTACCTGGCTCGACGCCAGTGCGTTCGCCGAGCGCGCGCGAATCGACGGAGCACTCGGCGGACTCTACTCGCCACATTGCGCGGCGCTCCAACCCGCGAAGCTCGCATGCGGTCTGGCGTCGTTCCTGGAGGCGCGCGGGGTCAGTGTCTTCGAGCAGTCGCCGGTGCGCACGATTGCGAAGGGGATTATCACGACGGATCGCGGTCGCATCCGAGCGGAAAACGTGCTCCGCTGCACGGAGGGTTACACCTGTAGGCTTCCGGGACTCAAGCGCGCGATCATGCCGCTGCATTCGATGATGATTGCCACCGAGCCGCTGCCGGATTCTATCTGGAAGGAGATCGGCTTACACGGCCGGCCTACCTTTGCCGACCGCCGGCGCAGCGTCACCTACGGACAGCGCACCGCCGACGATCGCCTGACCTTCGGGACGCGGGGCAACTACTACTATGGCTCCGGCCTTCGCGATTATTTCGACCCCAACTCACCGAGCTTCGCCCACACCCATTCGGCGCTGCTCGAACTCTTTCCGTCGCTAAACGATGTGGAGATCACCCACCGCTGGGGGGGTGCGATCGGAGTGACCCGCGACTGGGCGCCCTTCGTGCGATTCGATCCGCGCACGGGCCTGGGTGCGGTGGGAGGATTTGCGGGAAACGGCGTCGCGGCCGCCAACCTGGCGGGGCGAACGCTCGTGGAACTCGTGCTCCGCGAGACGACCGAGCGCACATCCTTCGCGTGGGTCAACCATGCATCGCGCAATTGGGAGCCCGAGCCGCTGCGCTGGTTGGGCTTCAATGCAGTCCTGACAATGGGCGAGTGGGCGGATGCGGCCGAGCAGAAGGGACGCGATGCGGGCCTTTACGGCCGCATCTTCGAAGCCTTCGTCGCTCACTGATCTCGATCGCGGCCTCGCCACGGATCGAAAGCGCGGATCGCCCGCGCATCATCCGCGCGCGGGCCGGCGCCAGAGGCTGGCGAGCCACGGTTGTTGATCCCGGGGCAATCCGTCCGGGCGGTAGTAGTGGCGGATCTCCTCGAAGCCGACTCCGAACGCAAAGGCCCCCCAGTTTTCGAAGTCGTGGTACGCGCCGTAACGGCCCTGGTTCCAGCCCTCGACGTTCTTTCC
>JAFDAW010000056.1 GCA_019313605.1 Deltaproteobacteria bacterium | reverse complement strand
GGCTGGGTGGGGTGCGATCGGGTGTGGTGGGTGGTTTGGGGAGGTGGGTGCGGTTTGGGCGGGAGATGGTGGTGGCGTTTGGGATCGGTGCGGGTTTCGTCGCGGTGGGTGTGGGTTGGGCGGCGGTGGAATCTGAGCTTGGGGATCGGGACGAAGTGTGCGGGCCGATCGCCTACGTTCATTCCGCGATGACTTGCGGCGAACCGACAATCTGGCTGGTGGACGGATACAACGTTCTTCACGCGGCCGTGCTCGGCGGGAAGGACCGCTCTGAGTGGTGGACCGGATCTCGACGCCGCGAATTGCTCGAGCGGGCAGCTGGCTTCGATGCCGATGCCGAGGTCTGGATCGTCTTCGATGGACCGGACGATTCCGGTGCCGCGGCCGAGTCGAGCGGACCTCGCTGTGTCTTTGCAGACTCCGCGGACGATTGGCTCGTCGATCGCGTTAGGCGGGCCGAAGATCCAGCGGCGATCGCGGTGGTGACCGCGGATCGACAGGTGGCGGGTCGTGCGCGCGGAAGAGGCGCCCGGGTCGTTTCCCCGAAAGATTTCCTGGCCCGCTGTTCGACCTAGGATTCGCCCGCTCGGAGTAAGAACCTGCAAAGCAGGTTTTTGCGACGCCGAAAGCGAATCCGCTGGATTCGCCGGGGAAGGTCGGATCGGCAGCGTCGTTGACTCTCCGGCCCTACACGGGCACCCTCCGGGCCCATGCCGTACGAACCCAAGGCGATCGAGCCGAAATGGCAGGCCTACTGGCGCGAGCACGCGGTCTTTGCCGCGAAGATCGACCCCAGCAAGCCCAAATTCTACGCGCTCGACATGTTCCCCTATCCCTCGGGCGCGGGTCTGCACGTGGGCCATCCGAAGGGCTACATCGCGACGGATGTGCTCTCGCGCTACAAGCGGATGCGGGGTTTCAACGTCCTGCATCCGATGGGCTGGGATGCGTTTGGACTTCCCGCCGAGCAGTACGCGATCGAGACCGGAACCCATCCCCGCGATACGACTGCGCGCAATGTCGATAATTTTCGCCGCCAGCTTCAATCGCTCGGGGGTGATTACGACTGGGAGCGCGAGATCGACACCACCGATCCCCGCTATCTGCGCTGGACCCAGTGGATCTTCCGCAAACTCTACGAGCGCGATCTCGCCTACCTCGCCGAAGTGCCCGTCAACTGGTGCCCGGCTCTGGGTACCGTGCTCGCGAACGAAGAGGTCATCGACGGGCGCAGCGAGCGCGGCGGCCATCCGGTCGTTCGCACCGCGATGCGCCAGTGGATGCTGCGGATCACCGCCTACGCGGACCGACTGATCGACGACCTCGACGAGGTCGACTGGCCCGAGCCGATCAAGAAGATGCAGCGCGACTGGGTGGGCCGCTCCGTCGGGACGCGGATTCATTTCGCGCTGGTCGGAGCTGCCGACGAAAACATCGAAGTCTTCACCACGCGTCCGGACACCCTCTTCGGTGCGACCTACATGGTGCTGGCGCCCGAGCACCCGCTGGTCGAGAAGATCACCACGACCGAGCAACGCTCTGAAGTCGAAGCCTACGTCGAAGTCGCAGCCCGGCGCAGCGAGCGCGCGCGCATCGCAGACGTCAAAGAGAAGACCGGTGTCTTCACGGGCGCGATGGCCGCGCATCCGGTGACGGGTGCACCGCTGCCGATCTGGATCGCCGACTACGTACTCGCGACCTACGGAACCGGCGCGGTGATGGCGGTGCCGGGTCACGACCAGCGCGACTACGAATTTGCCAAGCGATTCGAGCTTCCGATCGTCGAGGTCGTGGCCGGCGGTGATCTCTCCGAGGCCGCATTCGTCGACGACGGAGTGGGCGTCGGCTCCGATTTCCTGAACGGGCTGCCGACCGCCGAAGCCAAAGAGCGAATGACCGAGTGGCTCGAAGAGCACGGCAAGGGCGGCCGCACGATCAACTACAAACTCCGCGACTGGCTGTTCAGCCGGCAGCGCTATTGGGGCGAGCCGTTCCCGGTCATCCACCTCGAGGACGGCAGCACCGCGCTGATCGACGAAAGCGAACTGCCGCTGCTGCTGCCGGAACTCGACGACTTCAGACCCTCCGGCGAATTCGAGCCGCCGCTCGCGCGGTCGAGGGAGTGGCTCGAGACGACGGATCCGGCGACCGGTGCGCCCGCGCTGCGCGACACCAACACGATGCCGCAGTGGGCGGGCAGTTGTTGGTACTACCTGCGCTTCTGCGATCCGAAGAACGATCAGGCTGCGTGGTCAGAAGAGGCCGAGCAGTACTGGATGCCCGTCGACCTCTACGTGGGCGGCGCCGAGCACGCGGTGCTCCACCTGCTCTACGCGCGCTTCTGGCACAAGGTCTTCTACGACCTCGGTCTCGTGCACACCGTCGAGCCGTTCCAGAAACTGCTGAACCCCGGCATGATCCTCGGCTACAGCTACCGCTACTACGACGATAATCTCTCCGATGACGAGGGCGTGGAGCGGGCCGTCTATTCCGCATCAGAGGTTCGTGCCGACCGTGAGACCACGGTCGCGATCGACGGGGGCACCGAACTGAAGGAGCGTTGGGTTCGCGCGGAAGACGTCCAGCGCGATGCCAACGGAAAGCCGATCCACCCCGACATCCCAAATCTCGTACTCGAAGAAGTCACCGAGAAGATGTCGAAGAGCCGCGGCAACGTGGTCAGCCCCGACGACGTGATCGAGCGCTTCGGCACGGATGCGATGCGCCTCTACGAGATGTTCATGGGGCCGCTCGACAAGGGCGCACCCTGGACCGACGACGCGATCCCGGGTGTCTTCCGCTTTCTGCAGCGCGCCTACCGGCTGTTCGTGGAAGACACCGACGACGGCGAACGCTTCGCGGATTTCGCAGACGGCCCGGGGACACCCGAACAGCAGCGGCTGACCGCCAAGGCGATCGACGGTGTCACGGAAGACGTCGAGGCGATGCGCTTCAACACGGCGATCTCGAAGCTAATGGTCTTCAGCCGCGAGGTCGTGCGCGATGCAGCGCTGCCCCGCGAAATCGCCGAGACCTTCATCCTGCTGCTCTCCCCGTTCGCACCCCACCTCGCCGAAGAACTCTGGCAGCGACTCGGACATCCGCAGAGTCTCGCCTCCGAGCCCTGGCCGACGGCCGACGCCGCACTACTCGAGGAGTCGATGCTGACGCTCGCGATCCAGGTCAACGGCAAGCGCCGCGACGAGATCGAAGTGCCCGCGGACGCAGACGAAGAAACCATCCGCCGCGCCGCACTCGCGAGCCCGGGCGTCGCACGCCAACTCGGCGACCGCGAACCCAAGCGCGTCATCATCGTCCCGGGCCGCCTCGTCAATATCGTCGGCTGATTGACACCATTCAATTGCGTGGTTGGCTGCTCGGTTGGGGAGTCGGGGGGAAGGGGCATTCGCTCTAACCCCATGTCGCTCACACCCCTTCCCCCCGATTCCCCAGCGAAGTGGGTTGCCAGCGCGTGAAGTAAAACCAGTGCATTTGGCTGGCCGATCTAAAGCGATGCTACTTGGGGGCCGGGACGAAAGAGCGGCCCGCTAAGAACTCGACCCGGTCAACTGGGCCCCGGCTAGTGAAGCTCCGGTCAAATTGGTCATGGTCTGTCCGGGCTCGATGCCCTCCCGTCACCCCACACCCCACACCCCGAGCACGACCTCCCGCAAACCCATTCGACGAAGAGCACCGGTTGATCGGGTCGTAGATTGAGTCGGCGTTTTGGTCACTCGCGAGGTGGCGATTTCGATGCGGAAAATGCTTTTTTTGCGCTGAAAGCGGTGCGTTTGGGTCGCTGAATTGCGATTGAGCACTCATTTTGAATTTGGGGTTGCGACATATATATCGTGTGCTATGATCTCTGGGTTGCATCGAGAAAAGCTCGCCAATCGGCGGGCTTTATTTTTATCTATTACTTTCGCCTTAGGTTCGCCTCTTAAAGCCTCTTTGCTGAAGATTTTGCTCGTACTGAGTCGCCAACCGACCGATCCATACTGGAAATGAGTGTGGGTGGATATGGCCCCACTCCGTTCCGTGGTGGAACACGACAGGGAGGCCTTCGGCATATGGGTCAACGAGGCAAGGGCACCGCTAGGAATCTCGAAGCACAGCCGACTCGGATCGAAGGAGAGCGGCTCAAGCCCATTCGCAAGGTGATGCGGGAAATCGAGCGCCCCGATGGCTCGATCCTTCGGATCAAGGTGCCCGTCTATCCGCCCTTCAAGCTCAAAGATCGGTGCAAAGCCAAGAGCTGAGCCCGGCGCGCCTCAGTGGTCCGTGCGCTTTCGAATGGCTGGGGAGTGGTTTGCCCGGCTCAGTAGGTCAGGATGATCCGGTCGAGCAGCATCGCGAGGAAGAGCCCGAACAAGAAGAGCAGCGAGACGTGGAACATGCTCCGCGCGGCCTCCTCTGTGCGCTCGCGCAGTACGCGAACGGCCAGCCAGACGAACCAGGCGTCGAGCGGCAGTGCGGCGGCCAGGTAGATCCAACCCAGAAGACCGAGCAGCACCGGGGCGAGCGTGACCGGGACGAGCGCGAGCGAGTAGAAGAGCATGCGCCAGCGGGTCGGTTGGTCGCCCACCACGCTCGGCATCATCGGGATCCCTGCGCGCTCGTAGTCGGCTTTGCGAAACAGTGCGATCGCCCAGACGTGCGGCGGTTGCCAGAAGAAGACGATCGCAAACAGCAGCCAGCCGGCCGCACCGACGTGGCCATTGACGGCGGCATCGGCGATCAGGGGAGCGGCCGCACCGGCGGCACCGCCGATCACGGCGTTCATCGCGCTCCGGGGTTTGATCCAGATCGTGTAGACGAAGACGTAGAAGAGGATGCTCGCGACGCCGAGCGCAGCCGCCACGCTGCCCGCGACGAAGTACAAGACCGCGGTCGATGTCACGCCGAGCACGAGCGCGAAGATCAGGGCCGCGCGCGGAGAGACCTGCTTGGCGGGCAGGGGGCGGCGGCTGGTTCGCTCCATCAGGAGGTCGCGGTCGCGCTCCAAGAAGCAGTTGAGCGTATTGGCGGCGCCCGCCGCCAACGCAATCCCCAAGAGCGTCACCGCAGCAAATGGGAAGCCCGGCCAGCCATCGTTCGCCATCGCCATCACGGGCAGGCCCGTGAAGATCACGAGCAGCAGGATCCTCGGCTTCGTGAGTTCCACGTAGGCGCGCAAGGTCTGGGTGGGCGGCGGGGTCATCGCTTTACTCGCGCTCATGGGTAGATGGGATCGCCGCGGTGCGAAACGCACCCCCGCGGCCGAGGGGCTGAAACTGCAGAATGGGTACCACACCGCTGTCGGTGGGTCGACGGGATCCAGCCAGGCTCCGCGCGGCCGGCTTCAGGGGTCGGGCAGAGCGCAGGTCAGTGGCCCAGCAGCGCCTTGTCGATCAGGGTCTGGAGCCAGGGACCGATGTCGGGGTGCTCGAGCAGCCCCGCGTCCCGCAAGCGGGCCGCTCCGATCTGGTGCACCTCGGCGGCGGTCCCCGCCTTCTGGGTCTTGCGCACATCCGCTTCGAGATCGCCGAAATCGAGTTCTCGAATGATTTCCTTCACCAGGGGCACCGCACTCGGTGCACTCGAGAGTTCCTGGATCCCGAGACCGACGAGCAGCGGCACCGCGAGCGGATTGCTCGCCATCTCTCCGCAGACGGAAATCGGGATGTTGGCCCGCGACGCCGCGCGAATGCTCGCGTCGATCAGCGAGAGCACGGCCGGATGCAGGGGGTCGTAGATGTGGGCCACGTGCTCGTTGCCGCGGTCGACCGCGAGCGTGTACTGGGTCAGGTCGTTGGTGCCGATGCTGAAGAAGTCGCACTCGCGCGCGAGCACGTCGGCGGTGATTGCCGCCGACGGAACCTCGATCATCAGACCGAGGGGGACGTTCTCGTCGTAGGGGATTCCGGCCCGCTTCAGGTCGTCGAGCACCTCCGCGATCAGCACCTTTGCGCTTCGGAGTTCATCGATCGAGGTGACCATCGGCAGCATCAGCCGGATGTTCCCGGCTGCGCTCGCGCGGTAGATGGCGCGCAATTGCGCCTTGAAGATTCCCTGGTTGGCGAGGCTCAGCCGTATCGATCGGCAGCCGAGCTGCGGATTGTCTTCGAGCCTCATGCTGACGTCCGGCATTTCCTTGTCGCCACCGAGGTCGAGGGTTCGAATCGTCACCGTGCGCGGCGCCATCGATTTCGCAACGCGCTCGTAGAGTTGGGCCTGCTCCTCTTCGCCCGGAAATCCGCGATGCGCGAACGCGAGCATCTCGGTGCGGAACAGGCCAATCCCATCCGCGCCGTGTTGGTTGACGAGGCGCAGGTCGCTCATCAGGCCGACGTTGGCCGTCAAGCGGATGCTGCGTCCATCTCGGGTCTCGGCGGGTCGATCCCGCAGCGCGTCGAGGTGCTCGATCGCGACCGTGTATCGCTTTTGGGCGCGCCGGTACTCGTAGAGCAACCCTTCATCGGGCGAGAGGATGATCAAGCCCTCTGCACCGTCGACGATCGCCGTCTCGCCCGAGCGAACCGCCGCTTGGATTCCCGGAATTCCCGTCAGCGCCGGCACTTCGAGCGTTCGCGCGAAGATCGCGCCATGAGAGGTCGGGCCGCCGTGCTCCGACACGATTGCCGCGATCTTTTCGACTTCGAGCCGCGCGAACATGCCCGGCAGCAGATTGCTCGCGACGACGATCGCGCCCTCGCTCAGCGGCGTCGTGTGGTGGCGCTCTCCGAGCAGGCTTTCCATCACGCGCTGGCCGACGTCTTCGATGTCGTTGACCCGCTCGCGGAAGTAGGGGTCCGACATGCGTTCGAACGTCTTCCGATAGGTCCCGATCACGTTCGTCAGGGCCGTGAGGGCGTTGCCCGTAGCGAGCACCTCCCTGCGCAGCTTTGCGACGAATCCCTTGTCTTCGAGAATCTGGATATGGGTCTGGAAGACGGCGGCCAGGTCGAGCCCGAACTTGGATCCCAGCTTCTCGCGCATCCCGTCGAGTTCGCGACGCGCTTCGCCGATCGCGTCCATCAGTTCTTCGACTTCGCGCTTGGGGTCCTGATTTGGTGTGTAGTGGAGCCGTTCGAGTTTGAGGGGGGTTTCGAGCCGGTAGATGGTACCGATCGCGATCCCGCGCGACGTCGGGATCCCCCGGTGCTCGATGTTCCGCTCCTCCCGATCCGAAGCGAGATTTTCCAACGCCTCGCGCTCTGCGGTCGTCCCAGAGGAGTCCTCGTCCGTGAGTCCCACGAGTGCGAGCAAGCGCGCGTTGATCACGACCGGCGCGATCAGCTGCGCGCAGGTCTGGAACATTTCAACTTCGTTGGAATCGAACTCTCGCGTCTCGATGGTCTGTACCGCGAGTACGCCGATCGTCGCGCCCCGGACGATCATCGGGACCGCCATGAAGGATTCGAAGCGCTCCTCGCCCGTCTCGGGGAAGTATTTGTACTGATCGTGTTCGCGGGCGTGGACGGTCACGACCGGCTGGCCAGTCGTCGAGGCCAGCCCCACCAGCCCCTCACCATGGGGAAGGGACACCTGGCTCACGGAATCCTGATAGAGGCCGATCGTCGCTTCGAGCGTAAGCTCATCGGTGGCTGCATCGGTCAGATAGAGGGAGCACGCGTCTGCATCGAGGCGCTTGGCGACGAGTTCGACGACATTGCTCAAAGTCTCACTGAGACTGTGAGATCGCGAGACGATCTCGGCGACATCGGCCAGCAGCGTGACGCGATTCGGAATGGCGGATCTCCCGCGGGTTGGTTACCCGAGCAGCGATGCAGCCATGTTACCGAAGTCCGGAGTGGTTCAGGAAACCGGGGAGGGGCTTTCCTCGACGAGCCGAGGTGCGCGCCCGTCGAGAGACGGAGCGGGGGAGATCAGAAAGAGGACGGGTTGTGGGGCTCCATGATCCGATAAGCGGACGGGAACACCTGATCCTTGTCTTCGAAGCGCAATCCAAGAGCGAGCAATATCTTCCGCTTGGTATCCATGCGGCAGTTCATACCCTTTTCGACACTGTGGATCGTCCGGAGCGCAACCTTCGCTTTGCGCGCAAGCTGGGCCTGGGTCATCAGACGATTTTCGCGAAGCTCTCGAACTCGATTCTTTCGAACCGGGTGCGATTCATTAACTTCCACAATGCACTCCTTGCTCGACAGCTCTACTCCGAGGGCTTCTCGGAGTGGGGTCAACTTTTCGTCGTTTCGACCGATCGCAGGATTTCTTTAGTGGGAATGCGGCCTTGGAGCAGTTAGCCCGTCGGAAGCTCGAGCTTCGAGAAGTTCTAATGCCGCCGGGGGATGCGTGATAAGGCGCGTGAAAACAGCGTGTCGGTGAGCATCAAGTTGGGTTCACAGACCGGCAGCAAGCGCGCCGGTAAATGCGTCTGAGTGGGTTGGGGGAGATCGTGAGGCGCTATCGAAGCCTGATCGTTGTCGCCCTGCTGTTGATCGCCGTGGTCGCCGGCCTGGCCGGCTGGCTGCTGATTCGGGAGGTCTCCCCTCAATTTCTGCAGGCAGAGCTGGAAGAGCGGCTTTCGGCCGCGCTCGCGACCACTGTAACCGTTGAGAATATAAAGGTTTCTCCGAATAAATGGATCGAGCTGGACGCCCGCGAGATTCACGCCTGGCCGAGCGAGGATGGCTCTGGGCTGGAGATTCCGCGCGTGGTCGGCTCGATCGACCCGCTGTCGCTGCTGTTCGGGAGGCTGCGCCTGCGGCGGGTGAGCTTCGACGGGGCAGTGCTCCGGGCGGGAGTCATCGAGCGCTCGCCGCAGTTCGCCCGGTTCGCCCGAAATGACGCCGCCGAGCCGGGGATTCGGCACCCCCAGGAGCTGTTGCGCCCGCTGATCGCACTCGAGATTGCCGTTCGATATCTGCTCGAATCCCCCCGGCTCGCCTCCGTGCTCGACCTCCAAAATGCGCGACTCGAACTCGACCCGATCGACCCCTACCGCTCGGCTCCGATGGAGCTGCGGGAGTTGAACGCCCGGCTCGTCCACCACCGCTTCAGCGGTGAGAGTCGACTCTCTTTGCGAGGTCGGTTGATGGAGGGAGAGCGCGACCTCGGCACGATCGCATTGGGCGGCGAGCGCAGCCGCAGCGGGCGGATGCGGATCTCGTTGAACCTCGAATCGTTGGCGTTGGGGATCAGTGACTCCTACGTGAGCGATCTCGGTTCCGATGCGCGAGTCGACGGCAGCATGAGCGGTGAGATCTTCTACGAAACCCCCGAGCCCGGTAGCGGCCATCTCGAAATCAACCTGGTCTGCGAGCGCCTGCGGAGCTCAGTTCCCACGGTGGGCGGCGGCCCGCGCGAGCGGACCGAACTTCCGAGAGCCGACGTGAGCGCGAGCCTCGTGATCACGCCCCAGAGCATCGCGGTCCACGAGGCGGTGATCGCCACTCCGCAAACCACGCTGCGGATGAGTGGCATGGTCGCGCGGCCGGTTCAGAGTGCGTCGTTGGCGGATCTCTCACTCGAGTTCGATGACGTCGAGGTCTCGCAAGTTCGGCATCTGATCGGTTGGTTACCCGAAATCAAGCGAGAAGAGGCGGCGGCGATCGTCGCTCCGCTCAAGAGTGGCCGGCTGGTCTCACTGCGCGCGAGTGGCGGCGCCAGCTTGGGAGGTTGGCAGAGTTTTCTGGCCGGGCGGACGCGCACCATGCCGGAAGATTTTCGCCTCGGCGCCGAGCTTGCGGATACAGTGATATGGGTCGGCGAATCCGACCGGATCGAGAAGCTCAGCGGCCGGTTGCAGTGGATCGGTTCGCGGGTCGAAGCGGTCGGGGTGACTGCATTGCTCAACAACACTCCACTGCCGGGCCTGGATCTCGTCGTCGACGGGTTCCCCAATTTCTTTGCGGGTGATCCGGCCAAGCGGCAGCTCGTTTCCGGCGGAGAGCCACTGGTCGGGTTGGGCACTCTCTGGAGCACCCTGCGCCCAACACCCGACGCGGATTCAACGGATGCGGGCATGTCGATCGAACTCCAGCTCGACTATCTCGATCATCCGATGTTTCTGTGGCCGATCCGAGATCTGCAGCTCGCGATCGAGACCGAGGCAAAGGGTCTGCATGTCAAGAAGGTTCGTGGAAACTGGGCGGGCGTTCCGATCGACGGGAAGGTCGGGTGGTTCTTTCTTCCCGACGAGCGCGTCAGCGTCACACTGTCCGCGGGCCTCCCGAGTGATCGCCCCGCGGTTCCGATTCCGAAGGACAGCTGGGCGCGCGGTCGATTCTCGGTCGGGCCGATCGCGGGTGAGCGTTGGCGGCAAAGCGCCGCGCACGGAGAATTCGATGCGTCGGCAGATCGCGTTCGAATTCGCAAACTGGCCATCGATCTCGAGCCGTCCGGGGTGGTCGACGCGAATGCCAGGCTTCACCTTTCGGAAGTCGACGCGGTTCCCTTCCAATTGAGTTTCGACCTGAAGGGGGGCGACGCGGTTGCGGTCGCCAAGTTGTTCGGATTGCCGCCGAACCAGATCAACGGCGACGTCGATCTCGCGGGTAGCTTCGACGGTACCCTGCTTCCCGATACATCGATCTACGCCAAACTCCGCGGCCTGCTGAGCGTGAGTGCCACCAACGGATCAATCCGCAAGAAGGCTCCCCCCGTGGTCGCGATCTCCGAAGCGAGTGAAACCCTCGAGGACTTCAATCCGAGTGAGCATATCCGATATCAAAATCTAGAAGCGGTTCTCGAATTCCATGACGGCCGGCTTCAAACGGATGCTCTTTCGATGGAAGGACCGGAGCTCGGTGTGCTCGCTACGGGCGGCGTCGAACTCATGACCAAGGGCAAGCCGATGGACGGGAAGGTCGCGCTCTTCTTGTTCCCCAAACTCGACAGCGTGCTCGGAAAGATCCCAATCTTGAATCTGATCCTGCTCGGGACCGACTCCAATCTTGTGGCCACCTACTATCACGTGACCGGCCCCTGGGGCCACCCCGAAGTAAAGCCAATCCTGCTGCCGGGATCGGCGGGACCCACGAGCCTCGTGCTCCAAGGCGTCCCCATGTTCGTCAAACGCGGCTTCAAAGCCCTCGGCTCACTGATCCGCTCCGACCCGTCGGAGTCCGAGGAAGATCCCCCCCCCGCCGAATCCGCAACGCAGTAAGACAGGCGGGGACGTTGGTGAATATTCACCCCCGGCTCCGTTCACTGACGTCAGGTGGTGTTCAGGTCTGGGCAGCTTTCTGACGATATTTCTCCCATGGGTCGCTTCTTTTTCTTCATCCTGCTCGTGGGCACCGGCTGGTTTGTGTTGAATGTGATTGGTATATCGATCGATCCGCGCGGGGTCGGGACCAAGATCGAGGGGCGCAATATCACCGTGGACGCCGATCAGCTCGAAGCGCGTTACAGCGTCGTTGGATCGCTTCACGAGTCCTACATGCTCTTTGGCGGCGATGTCCAGCAGCGGCGCAACAGCATCACCCACGCGACCGCCGCGGGCCTGCCGATTCTCAACGCGCGCGCGATCTCAGCCGTTCACCCCGACTTTCATATGTGCAAGTCGCCCGGCGCCAAGCAGGCGATGAAGCACACGAAAACCCTGAGCTTCGTCGCTGCGGACCGTGCCGCGCTAAACACCCTCGTCGATGCAGTAGATCTTTTCAAAGAGCGACTCCAGAGCGGTGGCGAGCGCACCTGCATCAGCGTGACCGGTGCACCGCTCTCATTGGAATCCGTAGTGGTCGTGGAAAACGGAGCAGACATCACCCGCGACGTAGCGGGCGCCATCAATCAGACCAAGCTCGTCCTCGCGCAGAGCGTTCAGATCCAGGATTGCCAGTCGCTCTTGCACTGAGGCTGGTGGTCGCTCGACCCGTCGGTGCAGCGCTAGTACCAGAGGATCAGCCGGAAGTGCCCA
Organism: Deltaproteobacteria bacterium; assembly: GCA_019313605.1. GTDB lineage: Bacteria > Myxococcota_A > UBA9160 > UBA9160 > SMWR01 > JACZVU01. The sequence continues at coordinate 9,423 of JAFDAW010000056.1, read as the reverse complement.
GCCCGCGTGCTTTGCGTTCTGATTGGGTCAGTGCAACTACAGGTGAAAATGCTCTTCCCGACCGCGGTGTCCTCAGCGTCGGAGGTGCTTTCAGATTTCGGGGCCGAGATGAACTCGTTTCCCTTTCGGTTACCCGTCGAGAGCGAGACCTCCAGGAAGACGACGTGCCGGAACTCGTTCGGGTGGGTTCGCCGTTTGGCGTACTGGAACTCGTACCCCCCTTCCACGCGCAGGCGCCCGAATACGTGACGACCCACGCCGAGGCGTAAGCGGTTCTGTTCGAAGCCGTCGACCGGACCCTGATCGTCGTCGTTGAGATTGACGAAGATCTCGTCGGACCCGAAGCCGTACCACTCCGACTTTCCAAAGGGATAGCTCGTACTCATCCGGTAGCGGAAGCGAAAGATCGTCGGACTGATGTCCTCGACGAAGCGCTCGTCCATCCGGATGCGATGCACGACGCGAAGCCTCTTGCGCTGAACGGCGTGGTGCGCCGATTGCCACGCGCGGTGCTCGTCGCGCCCGTCGAAAGAGTGGAGGTAGTCGTAGCCCGCCATCACCGTGAGGCTGTCGACGAAGGGCACATTGTCGACGATTTTCCAGCTCACGTAGGGCCGCAGCAGGTAGTCCTTCGAGTGCGAAGCATCCTCGTCGAAGCGGCCGCGGGCCGTGAACGAGACCGACCAGTCTTCGTTGATGGTGTGGTGGATGCGCCCAACCGGCCACAACTGAAAGTCGTTTTCAGTCGCACGGCTCGCGGTCGCAACGAGCAGCGGCACGCACGCGAAGATCACGCGCCACATGACCCCTCGCATTCGTACGGCTGGCATCAACTCCATGCTCCGTTGGAACCTGAGATGGACTCTCAGGTGAACGGTGAATATACCGTTCTATCTCAACATTCTATCCGGTCCCAGCACGCTCGAGTACGATGACCCACACGCAGACTGCGAATCCTACGACGAGGAAGACCCCCGCGAGTTTGCCGGCGTGCTCGTACGCCTCGGGGATCATCGTATTGGCCAGCATCATCAGAATCGCTCCGCCCGCGAATGCCTGGACGACCGACAACCAGTTCGGCGACAGGCCGCCGAGAAGGCCATAGCCCGCCGCAGACGCAGCCGCACAAAACACTGCAATGACCAGCCAGAGCAAAAGGATCTTTGTCCGACTCCATCCACCGGATCGCATTCCCGTAGTGGCCGCAATGGCCTCGGGAAGGTTGGAAATGAACACGGCGACCAGCATCGCCTGGCTGACGGTGCCTCCTTTCAGGATGCCCAGGCCGATTACCACGGACTCTGGAATTCCGTCGAGAATGATCGCGAGAACCAGCGGAACGACCAGATTCGACTGGTGGGTACTCTCGAGCGCGTCGTGTTGACTCCCGCTCATCTTTCCGATCAGCCTGTCGCTGAGGAAGAACGTGAAGGCTCCAGCGAAAAACCCCATGGTGGGAAACCCGGTGAACTTGGCGAGATGTACGGCCTCGAAGACGAGTTCATAGGCGACTGCAGAGATCAGCACCCCGGCGCCGAAAGCAAGGATGGCCCCGAGGGTGCGCTTGCCTGGCGTCCACCATGACCCGAGCAGTCCGCCTATGACCAGCGAAGAGGTGGCAATCAGGCCCCAAAAGAACGCACTCGACATGCTCGGGACGATGGCTCGATTTAGGGAAGGATTCAAGGAAGGACGCTGCCAATACGCTCGAGGGCTATGGCATTACGTCTGTTACTACCCCCGATTCACGCGACTGTGGCAATCCGCACCACTATTCCAAGCCCAACTGAGCGAGATGGAGCTTGAGGATGCGTTTTAGTTCGAGGATGGCGAGCGGGTGCAGGTGAGCACCGTGGTTCGTGGGAACGATCAACTCTGACTCCGCACCTTCCAAATGAGCGCTCTTGTAGGTCACCACGCCATCCGTTCCTTCCTCGCCATTGCCGATGCCCTGGTCTCCGATGATCGAGTGGAAGGGAACGTCGGCTTCTATCGAGAGTTCCGAGAGCGCCTTGATGGTGGGGTCGTTCGGGGAGAGATTCTTGATGCTGTTGTCTTTCTGTTCAAAGGCCTTCTCTGCTCCCGGCTTCAATTGTTCGGGCGAGAGCTTTGATCGGACACGGCCGAATAAGGCCGCGTAGTCTTTTGGGGTGGATGTCAGCAGTCGTCCGGCCCACCCGATGTAGTTGTCGGAAATTTCGCTGCCGCGATGAGGCACGGCGATGAAGACAACTCTCTTCACGAAAGGTCTCGACTCGAAGAACACCATCTTCCCGAATGCCTCTTTGTCTTCGGGTGTGATCTCCAACTCCTCGAACGGTACTTCTGTGTACGCTTCGACGATCTCGCTGCCACTATTCGTCACAACCGTCTTGGCGATCAAGCCACCCATGCTGTGAGCGAAGATCACGGTCGATCTCATCGCCGTGTTGCTGCCGTCGGTGTCGAAAAATGCGTAGAGTTCGTCGGTTTTTTCGCGGAAAATCTCTGCCGATTCGAGCAGGGGCAGTCCCGGTGGATAATTGAAGTGCCAGATCTGATAATGCTTTCGGATCACCGGGTCGGCCATCAAATCGTTATGAACATCGACCCAGGTCAACGGATGGGAAAAGAGTCCATGAACGGTAATCAAGGGGATTCGCTCAGCGTCGAAGGGTTCCACCAAGGAATAACCCGTATCGACGAGAGCCGCTTCCGGGTCGAAGGTGTCCGCAGCATTGAGAGCGTTGCGGTTGAGCTTGCTGAGCAGGTAGGCGAACGGAGCGGTGTAATCAGCCGCGAGGGGAATCTCGACGCCATCGACCGTCGTGCTTTCGGCGTCTCGCGAATCGTAAAACGCCAAATTCACGTCTCGTGACGCCTCGTCACTACCAGGTCTGAAGGTAAGCAGTGCGCTGAGTCCTCGCACGATTCCTACCGAGGAATAGAATCTCCCTTACTGCTGCTTCTGTTGACTGCTTCTTCGTTCGTGTCATATCGAGACTCTCCCCAGGGTCTCGGGCCCCGTAAAGTGTCTCTTAGATTAGACCACTCTGTTGTCCAACTTCTTTTGACGGGAAACACCTGACGAGTACGGCGATGCCCCAATTCGTCACTCCCGAATTGCTCAGGTCGAACTGGAAGGAGGCGGTCAAGGTCATTAACCAGTACAACGATCCGGGCAAGTTCACGACGCTGATCGCCTTCGAATGGACCTCGATTCCGGGCGGCCGGAACATGCACCGCAACGTCTTTTTCCGGGATGACGAGGGGCCTATGGCGCCCTATTCATCCTTCGATTCCATTTATCCCGAGGATCTCTGGACCTATCAAGAGATTCAACGGAACATCGGGCATGACAGCATCGCGATTTCCCACAACGGCAACGTCTCGGACGGTTGGATGTACTCGCCGTACAAGTTTCTCGGTGAAAAGATAGACACCCGGTACGCGACGCGGCGGATGCTGAACGAGCCGTTGACCGAGATGATCCAGACCAAGGGAAGCTCGGAGGTTCATCCGATGATGTCGCCGAACGATGAGTTCGCCGATTTTGAAATCTTCCCCAACCTGATCAACGTGGGCGATCCCAGCCAGGTGAAGTACGGCTACGTCCGCCAGGCACTGACGGACGGCCTGATGTGGCAGCGAAAGCTCGGCGTCAATCCGCACAAGTTCGGCATCGTGGCCGGCGCGGACAGCCACTCGGGTTATTCGAACAACGAGGAGTTCGATTTTTACGGCTCCCATGGCGCGCTGGAAGACACGCCCAAGAAGCGCCTGTCTCCGGAACCCGATGCGGCCGGCGACATCCCGGCCCGTCTCGGCTCGGCGGGTGCGACCGCGATCTGGGCCGAGGAGAACACGCGCGCCTCGCTCTTCGACGCCATGAAGCGCAAGGAGACCTACGGCACCTCGGGCACACTCATCCGCCTGCGCTTCTTCGGTGGCTGGGGCTATTCGAGTGACCTCGTCGAGGACAAGAATTTCGTCCGGAAAGCCTACGCGGGGGGTGTGCCCATGGGCGGCGACTTACCGGCGAAGCCCAAGCGAGCGAAGGCGCCGACGTTCGCGATCTGGGCGCTGAAGGATCCCGAGAGCGGCAATCTGGATCGCATCCAGATCATCAAGGGTTATCTCGGCGGACGCTTCGACAACCAGGAAGAGAAGATCTACGAGGTCGCGCTCTCCGACGGTCGCGCGGTCGATCCCGAGACGGGCAAGGTGCCGCCCGTCGGCAACACGGTCGATGTCAAGACGGCGACCTACACCAATGATATCGGGGACTCCCAGCTGTCCGCCGTCTGGACCGACCCTGATTTCGACCCGACTGAGCCTGCGGTCTACTACGTGCGCGTGCTGGAGATCCCGACGCCGCGCTGGTCGACCTATGACTCGGTGAGGAGCGGCCTCCCCATCCCCGATGGTGTCCCCGCGACTCTTCAGGAACGGGCCTGGTCGTCACCGATCTGGTACTCGCCAGAGGCGTCCACGACGGCAAGCAAGTAAGCCGTCTGGCTCTACTCCTCACGGTCGCTATGAGGAGCAAGGCATGAGGAGCAAGGCATGAGGAGCAAGACTGGCGCATTGACCGTGTCGATATTGCCCTCGATGTTGATTGCCGCCGGCGTCTGGGCTGCAGACTCCGCCGGTGAATCGGGGCGCGAATCCGGCGCACCGAACCCGCTGAACAACGTCTATTTCGGCGAGCAACATCTGCATACGGCAGATTCTCCTGACGCTTTCGCCATGGGCACGCGCAATTCGCAGGACGATGCCTACAGGTTCTGCAAGGGCGAGGCCATCAAGAAGTCCACTGGCGGCGGTTATACGGTGCAAAAAAAGACACCCTACGACTGGTGCGCGGTGACCGATCATGCAGTCATGATGGGACTGTTTCCGATGACGCTCGACACGAGCAGTCCGTTGTACAAGACCAAAGTCGCGGAGTTGATCCGCTCCGGTACGCCGGAGGATATGGATGCGGCTTTCGGAATCATTATGGCGAGCGTCCAGAAGGGGCACCCGCCCGATGGTTTCGACGACATGGCGCTGCAGCGATCTGCCTGGGACGCAAAAAAGAAGAACACCAACAAGCACAACGCCCCCGGCAAGTTCACCACCCTGATCGCCTTCGAGTGGACCTCGATCCCCTACGGACAGAACCTGCATCGAAACGTCTTCTTCCGGGATGACACAGGCCCCGAGATGCCCTTCTCGACGCTGGACTCGGACCGCGCCGAGGATCTGTGGACCTATCTGGACGTTCAGCGCAAGGCGGGCCACGAGGTCTTCGCGATCCCGCACAACTCGAACGTCAGCAACGGCCTGATGTTTCCGACAGTGAACTCCTACGGTCAACCGATCGACAAGGCCTGGATCGAGAGGCGTGCCAAGCACGAGGTCGCAGTGGAGATTCTCCAAACCAAGGGGCAATCGGACGCCCACCCGGCGTTGTCTCCTAACGACGAGTTCGCCGATTTCGAAACGGGATTCAAACACATGCTCGGCACGGGCGGGGTCGTCGGCAAAATCGACAACAGCTATGTGCGCAACGCTCTGATCGACGGTGTCGGTTGGCAGGAGCACCTGGGCGCCAATCCCCATAAGTTCGGCATCGTCTCGGGTGCTGATGCACACACGTCTTTCTCCGACAACGAAGAGTTCAACTACACCGGTGTCCACGGGATAAACGACGCAACTCCGAAGGCACGTCTGTCGGGGGCGGGCCAGACCGCCGGAGAAGCGGCAATCGTATTTGGCACGCCTGGTGCTACCGGAGTCTGGGCGCCCGAAAACACGCGGACGGAAATTTTCGATGCCATCAAGCGCAAGGAAACATTCGGCACGTCAGGGCCGCTGATCCGCGTGCGTTTCTTCGGCGGCTGGGGGTACGATGAGGATCTCGTCAAGGGCAAGGACTTCGTGAAGAAGGCCTACGCGGACGGCGTCCCGATGGGCGCTGACCTGCCGCCGAAGCCCAAGCGTGCCAAGGCGCCGACGTTCGCGGTGTGGGCACTGAAAGACCCGAACAGCGGCAACCTCGACCGCATTCAGATCATCAAGGGCTGGTACAAGAACGGCTATCCCTGGGAGCAGATCTACGATGTGGCCTGGTCCGATGGACGCAAGCCGGCGGGACCCGAGGGTGAGGTCGTCAGGGTCGTGACCACCGACGGTGTAAACATATCGACGAATTATCACACGATTCCAGCTGGCCAGCTGCCGCCTGTCGGCAATACGGTCGACGTGAAGAACGCGACCTACACGAACACCATCGGCGACACCCAACTGAGTGCAGTCTGGACCGATCCGGACTTCGATCCGTCCCAGCATGCGGTTTACTACGTGCGGGTGCTAGAGATTCCCACACCGCGCTGGTCTACCTATGACGCGAAGGCGCTGGGGATCCCGCCGCCTGCCATGGTCCCGGCGACGATCCAGGAGCGGGCCTGGGCTTCGCCCATCTGGTATACCCCGGATCCGAGTGTTGCGAAGAAGGCTCCGTCCTATCCGGGCCTCCGCAACTACCTGTCGGAATAGGACTCTCGGTACGGGGCACGGGCTAAGCTTGGTGAGCCTGGTACTGCCTCGTCAGCGATGAGGAGTCATTCAAGTTGAGATTCTTGCGCGAGCCGCTGCTGCACTTCCTGCTCATCGGCGCAGCGATCTATGGGTTGTACGGAGCGTTTGCGGAAACGGCGCCGGAAGAGACCGACAAGACCATTGTTGTCAGCTCAGCAGAAGTCGAGTGGATGCAAACCAGCTGGCAGAAACGCTGGAATCGGCCGCCCACACCTGAAGAGCTCGACGGCTTGATCCAGCAATACATCCGCGAGACCGTGCTGTACCGCGAAGCGCTGACCATGGGACTGAACCAGCACGACCAGGTCATCCGCCGCCGCCTGGCGCAGAAGCTGGAATTTCTCGCCAAGGATCTGGTGGCCTTGACGCCACCGGCCGACGAGGAGTTGGTGGCGTACTTCGACGCAAACAAGGATCGCTACCAGGAACCGGTGCTCTACACGTTTACCCAGGTCTTCTTCAACCCCGACAAGCGCGGCAATGCGACACAATGCGACACTGGACGACGCCGAAGCGATCAAGGCCACATTGACGGCGCGCGGCGATGCGATCGAGGATGCCGGCGCGCTGGGCGATGACTTCATGTTGCAGAGCTACTACCCGGAAAAGGAACCGCTCGAAATTCAGAAGTTGTTTGGCAGTGGCTTTACGGAGTCGCTGATGGATCTCGCCCCCGGGCAATGGCACGGGCCGGTGCTGTCCGGCTATGGCACGCACCTCGTCTACGTGAGCAGCATTCGTGAACCGTCTCCGCCGATCTTCGCAGAGGTGCGCGAGCGAGTGGTGCAGGAGTGGACCTCGGAAAGAAGCGAGGAACTCAACGAGCAGTTCTACGCCAGTCTTCGCGACAGCTACACCATCGTGATCGAAGAGCCGGCCGCGCAGGATGATGTGGCCGTAGTGCCGGAGTCATCCCGGTGATGCGATTGATCAGAATTCTCTTGCTGGCGTCCGTGGTCGTCGCGCTAGTCGGTCTGTACCCGGCGCTGCGGGCCAGCGCTGACGAGATCCGCCCCGCGTTGCTGGACATCAAAGAGCAGAAAACCGGCCTGTTTGTGGTCACCTGGAAGGTCCCCATGCGTGGCGACCGGGTGCTGTCGATTACGCCACGCCTGCCGGAGAGCCTGGAGTTGCTGGGTTCGCCCACCGTTCAGGATGTGCCGGGTGCGCGCGTTGAACATTCGACGTACAAGAACAACATAGACTCCTTGACGGGTCAGACGATTCTGATCGAAGGACTGTCGGCCGTACAGACGGATGTGCTGCTGCTCGTCCAGCTGCAAAACGGCAACCAGCATTCGGCAATCCTGCGACCGGCTTCACCCGAATTTGCGATTCCGATCGAAGCATCGAAGCTCAAGATCGCGGGCGACTACTGGCTCATGGGGACGATCCATATCCTCGAGGGTGTGGATCATCTGTTATTCGTGTTGGCATTGCTGTTGATCGTCAATGGCTTCGGACCACTGCTCAAGGCGGTCACCGCGTTCACCGTCGCGCACAGCATCACGCTGGCGCTGGCAACACTGGGAGTGATCCATCTCCCACCAGCACCGACCGAGGCCATCATCTCGCTCAGCATCCTGTTCCTGGCCGCCGAGATCGTCCACAAGCACAACAGCCAAATGGGCCTGACCGAGCGCTGGCCGTGGCTGATCGCGTTCCTGTTCGGCCTGTTCCACGGCCTCGGCTTTGCGGGCGCGCTCAGCGAAATCGGCGTTCCGCAGGCTGAAGTACCGCTGGCCCTGTTGATGTTCAACGTCGGTGTGGAAACCGGGCAGCTGTTATTCATCGCCGTGGTGTTGAGCCTGATCGCGCTGCTAAAACGGTTGGCGCTGACGGCACCTGCGGGTGCTTGGCGCGTGGCGCCTTATACCATCGGCAGCCTGGCGGCGTTCTGGACTGTTCAGCGGGTGATGTCGTTCATGCCGCAATAAAGAGAGCTAATCGGGGACGTTGTTGAATAGTTGAATTGTCTTCCGAACAGCTTGATTTGCAACATCACGGACTACGAGAATTCAACTATTCAACAACGTCCCCGGCCACGATCATCCTATTCCTTTTTCGTGATCGTGAAGCCGCCGATCGAGACACCTACGTCCCAGCCGCGCCCAGAGCCCGAAAGGGCCAGTGAGATTTCGCCCTTGGTCATCGCCTGCGCCTGGCCGCCCTTGAGGGCCGAGGCGCTGGCGCCCGCTTGCACGTACGTACCGAAGATTTCGCCGATGTCCTTCACGGCAGAGAAAGTCCCCTTCCCTCCGACGATGTCGGACTTGCCGATCGTGAAGCCGCCACCGTGGCTCGAAACATAGACAGCCGCGCTCCGACCATTGGAGCAGGTGACATTCCCCTCGCCCTTCATCTGTTTGTAGACGAGAGACCATCCCGACAAGCTGAACTCGAGCGTACAGTCGGTGAGCTCGGCCCGAGCGGGTGTTGCAAGGAACGAGACGGCTATGACGGCCGCGAGAACGTTGAGCGTGCGCATCGTGGGCACCTCCTCTGATTTGAAGTCTCGAATGATAGGTTCTGTGGCCGGACCGCGCTGGGAGGGAGATCGGTCGGAGCTTCAGAGCACACAGCCTGTCGTCCGATTGCCGCCCAGCTGGAATCGCCTGCACAAGCCCCTGGAATCAGGTCGTTTCTGATTGAATCGAGTAGCTCGCCTGTCTAGAATCGCGGTTTGGCGTGTGACGGCTGGGAAATGTCGGCCAAGGCCGAGCTCGATCAGACGAAGGCAGCGCGACTCTCCTGCGAACGGTCCGTCGATCGGAAACATCGATGTTCACTTGAGCCCGCCCTCTGACGGTGACCCGAAGGAGCCGAATGCGTCGGACGTGCGTGACTTGGAGAAACCAT